>JAAYTH010000014.1 GCA_012523785.1 Bacillota bacterium
AAGGGAGGGAGTTAGGTGGCGAAGGTTGAGTTTAAAGAAGAACGGTGTAAAGGTTGTGGACTGTGCACAATCGTGTGTCCGGAAGACATTATTGCCCTGGCGGCCCGCATTAACAAAATGGGATACCACCCGGCTGAAGTGAAGGAAATGGATAAATGTACTGGCTGTACCCTCTGTGCCCGGATTTGTCCTGATTGCGTTATCAAGGTCTATAGATAGGAGGAGGTTATTGATTATGCGGGGAGATAAAGTTTTAATGGTAGGCAATGAAGCCATCGGCGAGGCAGCTATTAGGGCTGGATGCCAGCTTTACTTTGCCTATCCCATTACGCCCCAGAGTGAATTGCCCCAGCTCTTAGCACGACGTATGCCCGAGGAAGGGCGTGTTTTTCTACAGGCAGAAAGTGAAGTGGCAGCCATTAATATGGTCTATGGGGCCGCTGGTGCCGGATCCCGGGTGATGACTTCATCTTCGAGTCCTGGGATAAGCCTTAAGCAAGAAGGCATTTCTTACATTGCTGGGGCTGAATTACCCTGTGTTATTGTTAATATCGTCCGGGGAGGCCCCGGCTTAGGGGGAATTCAACCGGCCCAATCGGATTATTTTCAAGCAACCAAGGGTGGTGGCCACGGTGATTATCGTTTAATTGTATTGGCTCCGGCATCGGTACAGGAGATGGTCGATCTGACCGCCCTGGCCTTTGATCTGGCAGATAAGTACCGGAATCCGGTAATGATTCTGGGGGATGGCGTGCTGGGGCAGATGATGGAGCCGGTCGAGTTCGGCGACATTAAACCGGAAATTCCCTCCAAACCTTGGGCCACAACCGGGAGGAAAGGGCGGGATAGGAATGTTGTCAATTCCCTTTATCTCGACCCCAATAAATTAGAAGAACATAACTGGCACCTACAGGCCAAGTACCGGAAAATTGAGGAAGAGGAAATTCGTTTTGACACCTTTAACCTTGATGATGCCCAATTAATTATAGTTGCCTATGGGATTTCGGCCCGCATTGCCCGCACGGCCATAGAAATGGCCCGGGCCGATGGTATTGCGGCGGGTCTCCTGCGTCCCATCACTCTTTTCCCCTTCCCCACCGGGGCCATTGCCCAGGCGGCAGAAAAAGCGCGGGCTTTCTTGTCACTGGAATTGAGTGCCGGGCAGATGGTGGAGGATGTCCGCCTGGCGGTTAATGGCAAACGGCCGGTCCACTTCTATGGCAGAACCGGGGGGATAATACCGACACCCCAGGAGGTTTACGGGGAAATAAAGAAAATTGCCGGTGAGGAGGTGGCAAAATGAAGGTTATATTTGATTGCCCCCAGGCTTTAAGCGATGTGACCACCCATTATTGCCCCGGCTGCACCCACGGTATTATTCACCGTCTGGTGGCCGAGGCCATAGATGAATTAGGTATTTTAGAACGTACCGTTGGTGTTGCTTCTGTGGGTTGTTCGGTTCTGGCCTATGATTACCTGGAATGTGATTGGCAGCAGGCGGCCCATGGCCGGGCCCCGGCTGTAGCCACTGGTATTAAGCGGGCCCTGCCTGATGGCATTGTCTTTACTTATCAAGGTGACGGTGACCTGGCTTCCATCGGTACGGCGGAGATAATTCATGCTGCCAATAGGGGTGAAGCCATTACAGTTATCTATGTTAATAATACCAACTATGGTATGACGGGGGGACAGATGGCCCCCACGACCCTAATTGGCCAAGTGACCACCACATCGCCCGGGGGAAGGGATGTGAAGGAGGCTGGTTATCCCCTGCGAATGGCAGAAATGCTAGCCACCCTGGAAGGCGTAAATTACCTGGCCCGGGTGGCGGTTAATAGCCCGGCAAATATTATGAAGGCCAAGAGGGCCATAAAACAGGCCTTTAGGGTTCAGGTGGAAGATGACGGGTTTGCCCTGGTGGAGGTCCTATCCACCTGTCCAACCAACTGGAGGCTGGATCCGGTGGAGGCTCTGCAGTGGGTCGAGGATAATATGATCCCATATTACCCCTTGGGTGAGTTTAAAGTTTCCGGGGAGGTGAAGTGAAGTGAAACAGGAAGTCATTGTCGCTGGTTTCGGAGGCCAGGGAGTGCTGCTCCTTGGGCAGGTGCTGGCCTATGCCGGAATGGTGGAAGGGAAAGAGGTTTCCTGGCTGCCTTCCTATGGGCCGGAAATGCGGGGGGGCACCGCTAATTGTACAGTGGTGCTTAGTGATACGGAGATTGGCTCCCCGGTAGTCTCCCAACCCAGCTGCGTCATTGCCCTCAACCTACCTTCCATGGAAAAATTTGAGCCCATGCTTAAACCCGGGGGGCTACTTATAATAAACAGTTCCCTTATTGAGAAGAAGGCGGAGCGGGATGATATTGAAGTGGTGAAAGTGGCGGCTACGGAAATTGCCAACGAGTTGGGCAGCGGGCGGGTCGCCAATATGGTAGCCTTGGGAGCCTTCGTGCAGCAGACAGGTGCAGTGGACTTTGCTACCTTGGAGGAAGCACTAAAAGAGGTCCTTCCCCAGCGCAGGCATGATTTAATCCCCTTGAATTTACAAGCCATCCAAAGGGGAGCGGTGGAAGCGGAATAAAGTCGTGCTGTATTGGGGTACGGCACCATTGGAAGAAAGGAATAAAAGATAACAACTGTGGGGCCCCTCGGCCCCATATTTTTTCTAGGAGCGGAATCCTTTTGCCAGTAAAATGTGATTACATGTCTTTGAGGTGGTATACTAATGACAGGGTTTTTTACTGGGGGAGGGAGTACTTTCGGGTAAAATGATGTTGGCTGGGTGAGATATTATTTTTATGGGGGGAGCGGCTATTTTATTGTGGGATTCGGGTCAGGTGGTTGCCATTCTTTCCCGGCGGGAAGGGGCAACAGAGATCTTAGTCCGTAAGGGCCACACCCTGGAAAGGGCCCTTAATTATGAGCAGTTGACCGGTTCTGTTGCCTTGGGTGACCTGGTGGTGGTAAATACCACTGCCCGATCATTGAACTTAGGTACAGGGGGCTATGATTTTGTTATTCACGTGGAGGGGAAGAAGGCCCAAGGCCCCCCGGGCCGGGGACATATAATGAAACTGCGCTATACCCCCTGTCAGTTTTCTTGCCTGGCCGTGGAGGAGGAGGAAAGCCCCTACCATGGGGTTATGGCCGCCGCCGACTCCCTAGAATACATGCCGGTAATCTGCGGTTCCCTCCACAGCATTTTACCCGCAGCCGCCGCCGCTGTAAAATGGAGGTCGAATTGGCAGGCCCGGGTTGCCTACATCATGACGGATGGGGCTGCATTGCCCCTGGCCTGGAGCAAAATGGTGGCCGGGCTGAGGGAGCACGGTCTTATTGATCAGGTGATTACGGTGGGCCATGCCTTTGGGGGTGATTTGGAGGCCGTCAACCTGTACAGCGGATTGTTGGCCGCGAGACATGTATTGGCTGCTGATATAGCAATTGTGTGTATGGGTCCGGGCATTGTCGGCACGGGAACCAAGTATGGCTTTAGTGGAATTGAGCTGGGGGAGATGGTGAATGCGGTATCAATTCTTCAGGGGATTGCAGTTGCCGTACCCAGGATCAGCTTTGCTGATAATAGGCCCCGTCATCAGGGGGTCAGCCACCATACTCTGACGGCATTGGGAAAGGTTGCCCTCAGGCCGGCCCTACTGTCCTTGCCAATTTTAACCCGGGAAAGGTATTTTTTCATTCGGGAACAATTGCTTGCGGCGGGATTGTGGGGAAAACATCGAGTAGTTATGACTTCTGGAGAAGGAGCCTTTGAGATTCTAGATGGTTTAGGTTTGAAGGTTACCACCATGGGGCGGGGCTGGGAGGAGGAAAGGGAGTTTTTTGCTGCTGCCGCCGCGGCGGGGGTCATTGCCTGGGAACTCTTTCTTGCCAATGCCAAAGGAGTTCACCCAGGGTTAAATAACGATCAGTAAATAGCTCCAACTGTCCCAGTACCTCTGCTTTAGTCCCGGTAACATAGAGACCTTTTGCTGTAACTACTATACGCATTGCCTGCACCCCATTTTACATCCAGTCTATGGATGTTGGGCCAATTATATACCGATGTTTACAGGGAGAGGTGTTAAATGAGTATTAAAACATTGGAGAGCGATTATATTTATCAGGGTAAAATTGTTGCTTTGCGTGTAGACAAGGTGGAGCTGCCCAGTGGAAAGATTACAGTCAGGGAGGTTGTTGAACATCCCGGGGCAGTGGGGATAGTGGCCTTGACCGGGGAAAAGGAAGTTGTGCTAATCAAGCAGTTCCGGCAGGCGACGGGGAAGAATATGTGGGAAATACCGGCGGGAAAGTTGGAGGTGGGGGAAGATCCCCAGGAGTGTGCAGTTCGGGAGTTGAAGGAGGAAACCGGATTTACAGCCCGGCATTGGGAGAAAATCACTAGTTTTTATACCAGCCCGGGGTTTGCCAACGAAATTTTGCACCTATATCTTGCCCGGGGGCTTGAGGCGGGGGAACAATGCCTTGATCCTGGGGAATTTATTGATACCCACCTGCTGGCCCTGCCTGAGGCCCTGTCCAAGGTTAAAGGGGGCGAAATATGTGATGCCAAAACGATTATCGGTCTCCTTTGGTTGATGGATATCGGTAATAAGGGGATGGAGGAAGGGTGAGAAACTTCTATGTTGACCTTCATGTCCATCTGGGATCCAATTGGAGGGGGGCGCCGATCAAAATAACTGCCTCCCCCCAGATGACCCTGGAGCGGATACTTGTCGAGGCCAGGGAGCGGAAAGGGCTAGACATCGTGGGTATTGTAGATACCCTGGGCCCCTCTGTGCAGGAGGAATTACACCACCTATGCCTAAAAAATATTTTGCAAGAATTGCCGGGGGGCGGGTTACGGCACAAAAATGGAATCACCCTGATCCTAGGTGGCGAATTAGAAACAAGAGAAGGGGCCCATTTTATTACCTACCTACCCAATTTAGACTGCCTAAAGGGGTTTGCAAAGGCGGTTTCACCTTTTATTACTAATATGAATCTCAGCACCCAACGGGCTGGTTTTTCTCTGCAAAGACTGATGTCAATGGCGGATGCTTATGGTGGGGTAGTTATTCCCGCCCATGCCTTTACACCCCATAAGGGTGTTTACGGGTGTGCCGTAAGACGCCTAGGGGAACTATTTCCTGCGGGGCTGCCGCCATCATTGGTGGGGATAGAATTAGGCTTAAGCAGTGACACCTCTATGGCAGACCGGATTGCCGAAACCCATCAATTGACCTTTTTGTCTAATTCCGACGCCCATTCCCTGGGGAAGCTGGCCCGGGAGTATAATATTATCTGCTGCCGTGGAGCTTCTTATGAAGAGCTTATGGCGGCGATTACTTGCACCAATGGACGGAAAGTAGTTGCCAATTATGGCTTGGAACCCCAACTGGGAAAGTACTACCGCAGCTATTGTTCCGCATGTGGCTACCTGGCACAGGAGAAAGGCCCGGTTATTAGCTGTCCCCGTTGTGATTCCGACCAGGTTGTTCTGGGTGTGAGGGACCGGATTGATTCCATTGCTGATTGGGCCCGGCCCCGCTCCCCGGAGGGACGCCCCCCTTACATATATCAGGTTCCTCTGGAATTTATTCCCGGAGTAGGGCCGCGGACCCTGGCACGGTTGTTGGCAGCCTTTGGAACAGAAATGAATGTGCTTCATAAAACTAGCCTTCGGGAATTGATACAGGTTCTGGGGGAAAAGATCGCCCGGCGCATTGTCCGGGCCCGGAAAGGGGAGTTGCCCATCAACCCCGGTGGCGGGGGGAAATACGGGAAGGTTTTAACCTAAACCTTTATTTTGGGGAAATTAAACCACGCCTCCCCCCACCAGGTATATTATTCCTGGGAAAGGAATAGTAATGAAATTAGTGAGAGGGTCCGGGTGGGGGGGAGTATAATGCATCGCCGGGGGCAGCTGGAAGAATTTCTGCAGGAATATTTGCGGGAGAACTTGGGTTTATATTTTTTTGTCATCTTACTTTTCTTGATCGGAGTTACCTTCGGTGCCCTGGCCATAAAGGCCCTTGATGGTGAGCAGAAGGCGGAGTTATTCAGCCACCTGGAACTATTTATTCGGGATATTGATCTTACCCTGACCCCCGAAGCAGATTTACCCTTGCAGCAATCCCTGGGGGGAAATTTCAAGACGATTGCTTTGATCTGGATTTTAGGCCTACTGGTTTTGGGCTTGCCCCTAATTTTAATTATTCTTTTTACCAAGGGGTTTGCCTTGGGTTTTACAGTGGGTTTTTTGGTTCAAGAGCTGGGCTGGAAGGGGGTTATCTTTAGTGTGGCTTCGGTGCTGCCCCCCAATATATTTCTCATCCCGGCACTGATCATAGTGTGTGTAGCGGCCATTTCCTTTTCCTTAGCAATAGTTCGCAGTCGCCTTGCTTTGCGTAAGCAGGGCTTATACCTTCAAATCCTTGGTTATAGCTCTACGGCTCTAGTGGCGGTTGCCATGGGTTTGGCTGCCTCCTTAATAGAAGTCTATGTATGCCCGATATTTATTAACTTGACCAGTGGGCTATTTTTCTAATACCTAGACCACATAGTACGCCCACGGGAACAGTGTTTGTGACTGTTGGACTACTCGGGAGGTAGGGAGCGATGGGGGCATTGCTAGCTATTATTTTATACAGAGGATTAGGACCGGGGTGTAGGATTTAATGTCCCCGGATTTACCGAAAAGCCCTGGGAAAACCCTTGGAAAGGATGCCCTTATCATTCCACAGTCTATAGGGGCTCTAGCAATGTGAGGGGATAGGCCAGGTGTCTGGCTAGAGCTATAACCAAGGGATGCACCGGGAATTGTTCCCGGTGTATTTGTATTGGCAATTATAAAAATGAACCGGGTGTAAAAAGGGTTTCTTGCCAATTCTGTTGAATTAATGATGGGGGTTGTGGAAGGAGGGATGGGATGAAGGGAAATGGGGATAGGGCCCAATTCAAATACTTTCTAGCCTATTTAAAGGTGGAAAGGGGGTTAGCAGATAATACGGTTTCTGCTTATGGGGTTGATCTCAACCAATTCTTTGCCTACCTTGAGGATGAGGCGGGCATTGGATCTCCGCTGGTGGTAGAAGGTCCGATTTTATCTTCGTATTTATATTTTTTAAAAGGAAAAGGATTTGCTCCGGCTACGGTAGCTAGAAAGACGGCATCCCTGAAGGCATTTTATCATTTTCTCACATCGGAAAATATAATTGCCCAAAACCCGGCCCGGCTTTTGCCTTCTCCCCGGCAACGTCAATTGCTACCAGATGTTCTTAGCGAAGAAGAGGTCGAGGATCTATTAAGACAGCCCCGGGGTGTTTCTCCCCCAGCCCTGCGGGATCGGGCCATGTTGGAAACCTTGTATGCGACGGGTCTGCGGGCCTCGGAACTAGTTGGCCTGGATAGGTCCGACCTAAATTTAAACCTTGGCTATGTACGCTGCTGGGGGAAAGGTGCCAAGGAGCGTATTGTCCCCTTGGGTAGAAAAGCGATTCAGGCCGCAGTTAGTTACCTGCGTTCCGGGAGACCCCAGATGCTCAGTTCCTACGGGACAGAGGCTTTTTTTCTAAATATTAGGGGAAGGAGAATAACCCGGCAGGCTCTGTGGCAAATACTAAAGAAATATGCCCGGGAGGCCAAGATCAATAAGAATATTAGCCCCCATACGCTGCGACATTCCTTCGCGACCCACCTGCTGGATAATGGAGCTGATTTGAGAATTGTCCAGGAACTCCTTGGCCATGTAAGTATTGCCACCACCCAGATATATACCCATGTAAGCAATCAACGATTGCATCAAGTCTATGAAAGATTCCATCCCCGGGCCTAGGTCTGCAGATGTTGATCTAGGGGAGACCCCAATGGGGGAAGGGAGAGTGCAGTGTGTTAGAAATCAATCGGGTTGTTCTCATTGTTTTAGATAGTGTTGGTGTTGGCTCTAGCCCCGATGCAGATGAATATGGGGATGGGGGCAGCAATACCCTGGGGCATGTGGCTAGGGCGGCCGGGGGGCTTAAACTCCCCAATTTAGGTTCCCTGGGGCTTGGCAATATAATACCCGTCCTGGGTGTTCCTCCGGCTATATCTCCCCTTGCTGCCTGGGGACGCCTGCAACCGGCATCGCCGGGTAAAGATACCACTACCGGGCATTGGGAATTAGCCGGGATTATACTAAAAGCCCCTTTTCCCCTTTATCCGGAGGGCTTCCCATTGGAAATAATAAGGGCTGTGGAGGCTGCCATGGGCAGAAAAATATTGGGCAATGTTGTAGCCTCTGGAACGGAAATCATCGCTAGACTGGGAGCAAAACATATGGATACGGGCTGGCCAATCGTCTATACTTCCGCTGACAGTGTCTTCCAGATTGCGGCCCATGAGGATGTGATCCCCCTGGCCGAGCTCTATGACCTTTGTCTTAAGGCCCGGGGGATATTGCAGGGGGAACACGGTGTGGCCCGGGTTATTGCCCGTCCCTTCACAGGTAAGGTGGGGTCCTTTGTGCGCACGGGGAACCGGAGGGATTTTTCCCTAAAACCACCCCGGAGGACCATCCTTGATTGTTTGTCGACGGCCGAAAAAGAAGTGATAGGAATAGGGAAGATTGAAAACATCTTCGCGGGGCGGGGCATAACTTTGGGGATCCGTACTGGTAACAATAAGGAAGGTATGGCCCAAACCCTAACTGCCATGGGGGAAGCCAGGTCAGGACTTATTTTTGTCAACTTGGTTGATTTTGATATGCACTATGGACATCGGAATGATCCCTTGGGTTATGCCGGGGCCTTGGAAGAGTTTGACCGCTGGCTACCCCAACTTTTGGGGGTTATGACCGATACTGATCTTCTCATCATAACCGCCGATCATGGTTGTGATCCTACTACTGCGGGTACTGACCATTCCCGGGAGTATGTGCCCCTATTAGTTTGGAACCGTAAAATACCCTCCGGCATTTGCCTGGGGGAACGACAGACCTTCGCCGATGTGGCTGCGACCATCGCGGCATTATTTGGAATTGACTGGCCTGGTCCCGGTACAAGTTTTCACCTATTATTGTAATAAAGGAGGATGATTTTACCTATGGATAACTTGCGGGCAAAGATGGAATTTGCCGCCAGTTTTTTGAACAAAAGGTTATCATGCCCACCCAAAGTAGGGATAATATTGGGGACGGGATTGGGCGGCCTGACAGCGAAAATTACGGAACAGGTGGTGATCCCCTATAAGGATATACCCTATTTCCCCCGGGCAACGGTGAAGGGGCATGCGGGAAAATTGGTCAGTGGCCAATTGGCTGCTAGGCCAGTGGTGGCCTTCGGGGGAAGGTTCCACTACTATGAAGGGTACACCATGGGGGAAATAACATTTCCCATCCGGGTTATGCAGCTATTGGGGATAAAGTACCTTATTATAACCAATGCAGCCGGGGGCATGAATCCTGATTTCACCACCGGGGATCTGATGATTATCCAGGATCATATCAACCTCATGGGGGACAACCCCCTCATTGGGCCCAATGACCCGGAGCTGGGGCCCAGATTTCCCGAATTATCCCAGGCCTACAATTATGAACTGCGGCAGTTGGCAATCCGTAAGGCTGCCGAGGCGGGTATTAGTGTGAAAAAAGGTGTCTATGTGGCTGTACCCGGGCCCAATTTTGAAACTCCGGCAGAACTTATCTTTCTGGCCCGCATCGGCGGGGATGCAGTGGGTATGTCTACTGTCCCAGAGGTTATTGCCGCCTGCCATGCTGGCCTAAAGGTCCTGGGGATTTCTTGTATTACCAACAAAGCCGACGGGCACCATCCCCATGCTGCCGACCATGAAGAAGTCCTGGCCGCAGCCGCGAGGGCGGGGGGGCGTTTACAGCAGTTAGTTGAGCTGGTGGTATCGGATCTTTAATTACTATTTCCCGGTCGGGCAGCAAGATTTTTACCTTTAGGTTATAAATTTCCCCTTCTTCTCATAATAAGATCTTGATGGGACTATCCGGTGAAGGGAAGGGGGAGAAAAGAATGGGTTTGGGACCCAGGTACCTGGTTGCATTAGTTGTTTTTGCCCTTCTGATGTCTTTACCGTTTCCCCGGGGGCACTGTCAAGAAATAGAGACCGGGGCTGCCAGTGCTATTTTGCTAGCCGGCGGTACCGGTGAAGTTTTATTTGAAAAGGATCCCCATACACCCAGGGCCCCGGCCAGCATGACTAAAATTATGACCCTCCTGTTGGCCTTCGATGCCATAAATGCCGGAAGGATTACACTACGGGATCAGGTGGCAATTACGGAGGGTGTTAAGACCTTGGGTGAGGATCCGGGAACTTGGGTTTGGCTAGAACCGGGGGAAATATGGTCCCTGGAGGAACTGTTAGTTGCCATTGCAGTGGCATCTGCTAATGATGCCTGTGTTGCTGTGGCCGAACACATTGCGGGAAATGAAAGTATCTTTGTCGAACTTATGAACCAGCGGGCCCAGGACTTGGGTATGGAAAACACCCACTTTCAAAACTCCCACGGTCTTAGTGCCGATGAGCATTACATGAGTGCCTACGCTACTGCCCTCCTCAGTCGGGAGGCTAGTAAACATGCGGGATTGCTAAAACTGACCTCCATCTATGAATACCCGGGGTTTCGCCCCGAGCCGAGACGTCTTGACCTTTGGAATACCAATAAACTTTTAGTGTGGTATGAGGGGGTCGATGGTTTAAAAACAGGCTGGACGGAGGAAGCTGATTATTGCCTGGCGGCAACGGCCCAAAGAAACGGGCTGCGGCTCATCAGTGTGGTCATGGGGTGCGGGGCCGCCAATACCCATTTTTCTGAATCAATAAAACTTCTTCAGTATGGATTTGCCAACTACTTTTCCCAACGGGCCGTCAGTAAGGGTCAGATATTGGAACAAATACCAGTTCTGCGGGGTAAGGAACAGGCAATTGGGTTGGTGGCTGCGGAGGACCTGGATGTTATTTTGCCCAAGGGGGAAAAGGATTTTACGGTTAAGGTCAATCTGGAAAGGAAGGTGCTAACGGCCCCCGTAGATGCTGGAACCGAATGTGGCCAGATCCAAGTATGGCGTGGGAATAAAATTACTGCTAGTGTGGCTTTGGTTGCCAGCAGAAGTGTGGAAAGAGGAAACTTTTTATTGTCATCCTGGCGGTTTTTCAAGAAATGGTTCCAATTCGGCGGCTAACTTGGCCAGAAATAATAGATTGGCCCATTGATTAAATCCCCTGCTGTCTTCCCTATAGCCTAAAGGGCTATTTTTTTTATGGTTTTCTGTTGCCCCTTTTCGGGGATTTGGCAAATTTAAATGGATTTTTTAAATTTCAGCAGGAAATCCGGGCCGGGGAGACGAAGTAAAAGGAAAATACTGTAAAGGGGTGTTCCCCGCCGTGGTCCTAGAATTAAAACTGGAGGCAGCTTGTCTTTTTGTTCGTTTAAAGGGTGATCTGGATCTTTATTCTGTTGATAAAATAAAGGAATTAGTTGACCATGAACTCAAGCGGACCCAGGCCCGGCTCCTCTTAATTGATTTGTCCCGGGTAGCTTTTATGGATAGCTCTGGCCTGGGTTTTATCCTAGGGCGTTACCGCCATCTGCGGGGAAAAGGTGGCCGGGTTGTGCTGGCTGCCCCCGGCCCCCAGGTGCGCCGTGTCCTCGAACTTGCGGGTGTTGAGAGGATAATAAAGATCTATGATTCTAAAAAAGCTGCCTGCCGGGCGCAGGGGGAGGTGCTCTAAAATGGTAATTAAAAATGAAATGAAGTTGGAATTTAAATCCCAAAAAGTCAACATTTCCTTTGGTCGTACAGTGGTAGCCGCCTTTATTACCCAACTAGATCCCATAGTGCCGGAAGTAGATGATATCTCGACGGCGGTATCGGAAGCGATTACCAATGCCGTCGTCCATGGCTATAAGGGTGATCCTGAAGGGCTTATTCGGATAACAGTAAGATTGCTTACGAATAACTGGGTTGAAATTGTTGTTGAAGATTATGGTGTTGGCATATCAGATTTGGCTACAGCCCGGCAGTTCGGTAAAACATCTCAACCGGGGGAAAGAATAGGAATTGGATTTAACCTTATGGAGCAGTGCATGGATGAGGTTATTCTGGATACTTCTAGGGAGGGCAATAGGGATAAACTCGAGACTTCGGGATTCTTCCAATTATTGCGCCGGGGGCTGGGTCTGGAGAAAAAAGCGGATAGGAAAACCGTGCTGGAAGGGCCCGGTACCAGGGTGACCATGCGTAAACGTCTGCAACAGGCTTCCGTCTAGGGGGAAGGGTTCATGACCAGATATATGGTTGATATGAATTGGAAGGAGCCCGCCCCTTTACCCGAGGCAGAGGTCAAGATTCTCTTGGAACAGGCTCAGGATGGGGATGGAAAGGCCCGCCAGTGCCTCATCGAAACCAACCTCAGGTTGGTACGGGCGGTGGTCCAACGGTTTACTCCCTGGGGGTATGAACCGGAAGATTTATTTCAAATAGGTTGTATCGGCCTCGTCAAAGCCGTCGATAACTTTGATCTTGGCTTTGGAGTGAAATTTTCTACTTATGCTGTACCCATGATTATTGGTGAAATCCGGCGATTTCTACGGGATGACAACCCAATTCGGGTCAGTCGCTCTTTGAAAGAAAGGGGTTATAAGGTTAAAAGGGCAATTGAATCACTCACACAACAATTAGGGCGGGGGCCGACTGTGCAGGAAATAGCCATCGAAACGGGACTTAAACCAGAAGAAATAGCAACTGCCTTGGAAGCCATCCAAATTCCCACGTCCCTTTCCGAGCCCATTTATCAAGATGAGGGGGCATCAATTCTATTGTCGGATCAAGTTTCAACCGGGAAGGATGAAATTGATTGGCTGGATAAAGTAATGCTAAAACAGGTTTTGGAAGTTCTGGAGGAACGGGAACGAAAATTGATCATATTACGTTTTTTCCAGGATAAGACCCAGACGGAGATTGCCCATTTGCTGGGTCTGTCCCAGGTGCAAATATCCCGTCTGGAAAAGCAAATCCTTAAAAAAATGAAGAAGATTATTGAACCTGGCCACGGGTCTTTTTGAGCCCCTGCGGTATTTTACCGGTATGAAAAAAGATTACTGTGGCATACTAAAGGAGTAGAATTGGGACGGCAATTTAAGAGCAAAGCCAATGAAGCAGAAAAAGATGCATCTTGGAAGATAGCTATGTGCAAAAGGAGGCAAGTGGTCAAAATGGCGGTCATCAAGGTTATTGAAATAGTGGGGGAATCCCAAACTAGTTGGCAGGATGCTGTACAAAATGCACTGAAGGGTGCCTCAAGGACCCTCCGGGGCATTACTGGTGTGGAAATTTATAATTTGACTGCTAATGTGGACAAGGGCCAAATAGTTGAGTATAAGGCCAATGTTAAAGTTGCTTTCCCGGTGGAAAACATTTCTTCGGTAGAACCGGATTCCTAACGGGGATTGGCGATTGGAACTTGGGCCGGGGCTTGTACCTTTTCTTGTAAACCGAGGGTTTCTGCAAAATAAGGGGATATAGATTGCAGCTGGGAAGCACCTTCCGGGTGCTTTTTTCCTTGCAGTATAAATTGGTTTTAGGATAGGGATAATAAAGGGCATGGGGTGATATGGTAATGGCTAAATTAACCCGGGAGCAGAAGGCATATAAAGAATGGGCGGATTCCCGCAAACCCCGCCCTTCCCTGGGCCGCAACATTGCTGTTGCCTTTGTCGTTGGGGGCTTGATCTGTGCCTTGGGCCAAGGTGTCTTGAATTACTTCATTTCCATCGGCATGAGTGCCAAAGAAGCCGGGGGACCGACTTCAGCTGTTATGATCCTTTTGGGTGCCCTTTTGACGGGATTGGGAATATATGACCGCATCGGAAAGTTTGCTGGTGCTGGTTCTATTGTTCCTATTACCGGTTTTGCCAATTCCATAGTTGCCCCGGCTTTGGAATATAAGCGGGAGGGTTATGTAATGGGTGTAGGGGCCAGGATGTTCCAGATTGCCGGGCCAGTCTTGGTATATGGCATGTCGACGGCCTGGCTAGTGGGTTTAATCCATTGGCTAATTCATAAGTAGGGGGATAATATGTAAGTGGCAGAAAAAAGGCTTGGGGAAGATACCGTTCTGTTTTCCAGTTTCCCATCTATTATCGCAACGGCAACTACGGTGGGGAAAAAAGAAGGAGAGGGCCCCTGTGCTAAATATTTTGATAAGGTTGTAAGGGACCCCCTTTATGGAGAAGGCACCTGGGAGAAGGCTGAGAGCAAGTTTTTGTTGGAATCGGTTCGCAAGGCCTTAGAAAAATCCCGTTTAACCTATGACCAGATTCATTTCATGTTCAGCGGGGATCTGTTAAACCAAATTACCGCCTCTAATTTCGCCGCCCGGGAGCTACCCATTCCTTTTTATGGCCTGTTTGGCGCCTGTTCGACCTTTACGGAGGGGTTGACCCTGGGGGGAATGGCCATTGATGGAGGCTTTGCCCAGCGGGTTTTGGTGGGGGCCTCCAGCCATTATCAGGCTGCTGAGAGGCAGTATCGTTATCCCACCGAACTAGGGATACAAAAACCCCCCACAGCCCAGCGAACAGTAACTGGTGCCGCTGCTGTTGTATTGGGAAAGGATGGCCCCGGGCCCTTTTTGACGGCGGCCACCATCGGCCGGGTAATAGACATGGGTATTAGTGATCCCATGAATATGGGTTCAGCCATGGCACCCGCCGCTGTCCACACCATAGTACAACATTTTAAAGATACGGGCCGAAATCCAGATTATTACGATATGATTATTACCGGGGATCTGGCCAGTGTCGGCAAGGTTTTGGCTGAGGATCTAATGAAAAAAGAGGGCTATGATGTTTCCGATCGCTACACGGATTGTGGTGTCCTGATTTACAAGCCAGATGCAGATACCTTGGCCGGTGGCAGCGGGTGTGGTTGTTCTGCCGTGGTCTTCTCTTCCTATTTTTATCCCTTGCTGCAGGAGGAATACCGGCGCCTACTCCTGGTCAGCACCGGGGCCCTCTTGAGCCCGACTACTTATCAACAGGGGGAGACAATTCCTGCTATTGCCCATGCAGTGGCAATCGAAAGGAATTGGCCCGAAGGGGAGTGGTGAAATGGATTTTGTCTACGCTTTTTTGCTCGGTGGTGCTATTTGTGCCTTGGGCCAAATACTATTGGACCTGACACCACTGACACCAGCCCATGTCCTGGTCTTGTTTGTCTGCAGTGGTGCTGTTTTAAGCGGCTTGGGAATTTACGAAATCTTGATTGACTTTGGTGGGGCCGGTGCTACCATTCCCCTGCCGGGCTTTGGCCACACCTTGGCCAGTGGGGTTATCCAGGAAATTGAGGCCAATGGTTTTTGGGGGATTTTTAGTGGGGTTTTGGAAAACGCCAGTGTCGGCTTGGTTGCGGCTGTTGTCATTGGCCTGGTGATAAGCCTCCTTTTTAATCCCAAGGGTTAGGAAATAAAGCCGGATGTCATGGGGATTAAACCGATGGGCAACTGTATAGGGCTTATAATCTTAGGGGAGGTTTAGATGATAAAGCTGGCGAAAAGGCTGCAAGACAATTTGACTTATCTGCGGGAAAAAATGGGAGTGGGCGAGAGTTTTGATGTCCTTGTGCGGGAGATGGAGATAGCTGGCAAGGATGCCGCCCTGATTTTTGTCGATGGTTTTATCAAGGATGAAGTTATGTTCATTATGAAATATCTTTTTCAGCTGCAGCGGGAGGATATTGTCCCCGCAACCATTGACAAACTATACAAAAAATGTGTCATTTATTTTGAAGTTGATCGGGTGGATACCACGGCGGAATTAATAGATAATATCCTAGCCGGACCAGTGGCTCTCCTGGTTGATGGGGAAAAAGAGGCCATCATTATCGACGCCCGGGAATACCCGGCCCGGGGTCCGGAAGAACCCGATATCGAAAGGGTCACCAGGGGATCCCGGGATGGCTTTACCGAAACCCTGATATTTAACACAGCCCTTATCCGGCGCCGTATTCGTGATCCGGCCCTGAGGGTGGAGTTACTCCAGGTTGGCCAACGCTCTAAGACCGATATTGCTTTGGTGTATATCAAGGATATCGCCAATCCAGGAACGGTGGATTTATTGCGGGAACGGATCAGAAAGATTGAAATTGATGGGCTGCCCATGGCGGAAAAATCAGTGGAGGAGTTTCTTACCCTGGGGACTTGGAACCCCTTCCCCCAGGTTCGCTATACCGAAAGGCCGGATGTGGCTGCAATTCACCTTTTGGAAGGCCATATATTGATTTTGACTGATACCTCCCCTAGTGCCATCATTGCCCCGGCAACCTTCTTTCATCATCTTCAGCATGCGGAGGAATTTCGACAAAATGCTGCCGTCGGTGCCTATATGCGTTGGATCCGTTATTTTGGTATACTTTTATCCTTGGTAATAACTCCCCTCTGGCTGCTTTTGGTATTACAACCAGGGCTTTTGCCCCCGGGCTGGGAATTTATCGGGCCCAAGGAGCCGACTCCAGTACCCATTTTATTGCAATTGTTTTTGGCTGAAGTAGGAGTGGATTTAGTTCGGATGGCTGCTGTACATACTCCTTCAGCCTTGGCCACCGCCCTGGGTATTATCGCCGCCTTTATGATCGGTGAGATAGCAATTTCTGTCGGGATCTTTACCGGGGAAGTGGTCCTTTACATGGCCATTGCCGCGGTGGGAACCTTTGCTACCCCCGGATATGAGTTTGCCTTTGCAATACGACTGGTGCGTTTGTTCCTTCTTTTGTCCGTTGGTTTCCTGCGCCTGCCTGGCTTATTACTTGGGCTGGCTCTCTTCTTATTTTTATTGTTGCGGACCAAATCCTTTAATGTGCCTTATTTATGGCCCTTGTTACCCTTGGATGCCGGGGCCTTGGTGGATGTTATTTTTAGAAAACCGGTACCCTTCAAGGTAACCCGGCCGAGTATTTTACATCCACAGGATCCCGACCGGCTTCCATCGGCTGACTAGGGTAATAAGGGGCAATTTTCTATCCCGTGAAGATGTCGTCCCTAGGGTGGCGGTGTAACCTGGCCGATTCCATTCTGCTTTGGGAGTTGGTCCCCGGGGACATTTATAGGAGGCAAATAAATAAGTGGGGGTATTTCTGGGTATTGATATTGGTTCAGTAAGTACCAATTTGGTCCTGGTTGATAAAGAAGGAAAAATTAAAGATTCAATTTACCTAAAAACATGTGGTGACCCTATTCGGGTTTTGCAAAAAGGTTTACAGGATCTGTCAGGACGCTGGCGGGATTCTTCCGTCGAGGGGGTGGGTGCCACCGGAAGTGGGCGCCGCCTGGCCGGGGTGATGATGGGGGCCGATGTGGTTAAAAACGAGATAACGGCCCACGCCGTCGCTGCCCTAAAGGTTGACCCCCGGGTAAAAACTGTGCTGGAAATTGGAGGTCAAGACTCGAAAATAATTCTCCTCCGCGATGGTATAGTCACTGATTTTGCCATGAATACCGTTTGTGCTGCCGGGACCGGTTCCTTCCTTGATAGACAAGCAGCCCGCTTGGGTATACCCATTGAAAAATTTGGTGAATTGGCTTTGCAAGCGGAGCTCCCGGTGCAAATTGCCGGCAGGTGTGCTGTTTTTGCCGAATCAGATATGGTCCACAAGCAGCAGCTGGGTCACAAGATGGAAGACCTGCTGTTGGGCCTTTGCCAGGCCCTGGTGCGGAATTATTTGGCCAATGTGGCCAAGGGGAAGGATATCAAGGCCCCGATTTTATTTCAAGGGGGGGTAGCAGCTAATTTGGGGATGAAGTTATCCTTTGAAAAAGAACTGAATTTGCCCCTTAAGGTTCCACCCCACTATGATGTGATGGGAGCCTTGGGGGCCGCCCTCTTAGCCCAGCATGCGGTCCGGAAAAATGGGACCAATTTTAGAGGCTTTTCCGTAGGTGAGATGGATTACCGGGTTTCGGGATTTACATGTCCCCATTGTGCTAACCAGTGCGAGATTGTTGAAATCTATGCCGATGGTGAAGTCCAGACTTGCTGGGGCGGGCGCTGTGGTCGCTGGGAAGCTAAAAATAATTTGCAGAAAAATTGACAAGTTTTTGTGGTCATGGTAGAATGATAACAATTTAATAGCTGGCATACCTCATCCCTTGCCTAAGGGGTGGGGTAGAGGCGCGGAGACTCATGAGTATCCGGTGGGAAAAGGGCATTGATGAACCCGGGAAAAGGGAGCTCCGCCGAAGTCCAGGGTCTGCTGCTGATCCTGCGGCTGGGCCTACATCAAAAAGGTGTAGGACTGTCATCGGGGTTGTTCGCCACATTCCCGATGGAGGGCTATCCCACGGCTTGGGTGGATGGGCGCGCTTAAGTTGCTTAGACCAAAGCTGTAGAGCATTTGGTTTTTTTCATTCCAGCCGGCCCTGCCAACCCCACGAGCCAAATCAAGGAAGGAGCTGGGCATAATGAATTTATCTGGCACCATATGTATCAATGGCCAGGGGCATTTGGAGATTGGTAAATGTGATGTTGTTGAACTGGCCAAAACCTATGGAACCCCCCTCTATGTGCTTGACGAGGATGGGATTAGACAGAAATGCCGGGAGTATCTAGATGCTTTTAGATCATATTATCCCCGGTACAAGGTTCTCTATGCTGGTAAGGCCTTTTCTACCATGGCGATTTTTCGCTTGGTTGAACAGGAGGGTTTGGGTATTGATGTGGTTTCCGGGGGGGAATTGTATACTGCCCTGGCAGCAAATTTCTCCCCGAAAAACATTTACTTCCATGGGAATAACAAAAGCATGGAGGAACTTAATTTTGCCCTATCCGCCGGTGTGGGACAGATTGTGGTTGATAACCCCTATGAGTTGGAAACCCTGGCCCAATTAGTGGAGGGAAGAAAAAAGAGGGTTGATATTCTTTTACGCCTGACCCCCGGGATTGAAACCCACACCCATCACTATATCCAAACCGGGCAGCTTGATTCCAAGTTCGGTATTTCCTTGGCTGGGGGGGCTGCCCTGGCTGCTGTAAAACAGGCTTTAAAATATCGGCGCTTAAAACTGAGGGGAATTCACTGCCACATTGGTTCCCAAGTGCACAATTCTGAATCCTTTGCCCTGGCAGCCCGGCGGATGGTTGAGTTCTTGGCCCAGATCCGGGAGGAAACCGGTCGGCAATTGCCGGAGCTAAATCTCGGTGGTGGCTTGGGTATAGCCTACGCCAAGGAGGATAATCCAGAGCCTATTGCTCTTTATATCCGGCGGATTACCGAAGCTGTTAAGGCGGCTTGTTCTGAGGAGGACATTAACCTGCCCACATTGGTAGTTGAACCAGGACGTTCTTTGGTCGGCGAAGCGGGGGTTGCTATTTATAGAGTTGGAGCCATCAAAGAAATAGAGGGCATTAGAATCTATGTTTCTGTAGATGGGGGTATGGCTGACAATCCCCGTCCGGCCCTTTATGATGCTAAATATAAGGCAATCTTGGCCAACAAGGCGGCAAGGTCTCCCGTACAAAAATATACCATTGCCGGCAAATGCTGTGAATCCGGGGATATACTCATCAAAGATGCTCACCTACCCCCGGTTGAAGCCGGTGATTTAATTGCTGTACCATCCAGTGGTGCCTACCAATATGCCATGGCCAGCAACTATAACAGATTGCCCCGGCCGGCGGTAGTAATGGCTTCCCAGGGCCGGGCTGAAGTTATTATTCGCCGGGAAACATATAACGATCTGGTGCGTTATGATCGTATTCCCTCCAGCTGGGGGGAGAAGGAATCCCTCTCTTTAGTAATGTAAAGCGCCCCCGGCGCTTTTTTTCTTGCTGCCTTTATGATATAATTTTCTGTGTTGGGGTAGGGAAGACCATCATGTTGGCAATTGGATATGTTTAGCCACCTGAATTCCCAAGGGGGTAAAAACCATTGTTTGGTCAGGATATGATTTTTCGGATTCCAGCACTTCTTTTGGCTATCACTGTGCATGAATACGCCCATGGTAAAATGGCTGATTATTTGGGTGATCCTACGGCCAGGTATGCGGGAAGACTGACCCTTAATCCCCTGGCCCACCTGGACCCCTTGGGTTTATTGATGCTGTGGATTTTTCGCTTTGGCTGGGCTAAACCGGTTCCCATCAACCCTTTTCATTTTCACAACCGGCGCCAGGGAATAATTTTGGTCTCCTTGGCCGGACCGGCGGCCAACCTAGTTACTGCCTTTGTTGTTTTATTGGTTTTCAAGTTTTGGCCGGGTACGGGCCTAGTTGTAAGACAGATACTTTCCTTAGCATTTATTTACAACCTATATTTGGCTGTTTTTAACCTCATTCCTATACCCCCCCTGGATGGCTCTAAGGTTTTATGGGGATTTTTACCCCCATCCCGGGCCCATGCCTTTTCCAAATTAGAAACCTATGGGCCTATCATATTGATCATACTTATTTATTTGGGCCTTGTCGGGCGCATTATCCTACCCATAGTGGCTGTATTGACCCATTTTTTAGAAACGATTACAGACTGGTTGGTTTTTGGAGTCATCTATAGATTTCTTTTGGGGTTTTAGATATTTTCAGAATGGAGGTATATTTATATGGTGCGGGGTAGAGTACTTAACGGAATGCGTCCCACCAGCAAGCTGCATTTGGGAAACTACCTGGGTTCGGTGGTTAACATGGTTAAACTGCAGGAGGAGTACGAATGTTTTTACACAATTGTGGATTGGCATGCCTTGACAACGGGCTATGAGGATACCGCCCAACTGCAGGAAAATATTCTTGATATTGCCCTTGACTGGCTCAGTGCCGGGGTAGATCCTGAAAAATGTGTGGTGTTTGTCCAATCCCATGTGAAGGAACATGCAGAACTGCATCTCCTCTTGTCAATGTTTACCCCCCTGGGCTGGCTGGAACGGGTCCCGACCTATAAAGAACAATTGCGGGAACTCAAGGACAGGAATATACATACCTATGGTTTCCTTGGTTATCCCCTCTTGATGGCGGCTGATATTCTGGCCTACAAGGCCGACACGGTCCCGGTGGGCGAGGATCAGCTTCCCCACTTGGAACTGTCCCGGGAGGTCGTTCGGCGTTTTAATCATCTTTTTCAGCCGGTTTTTCCCGAACCCCAGGCTAAATTAACCCGGGTGCCTATGCTCCCCGGGATAGACGGACGGAAAATGAGCAAAAGTTATGGCAATCATATCCCCATGTCTGCCGGCCCCAATACCATAAGGGAGAAGGTACAGCTGATGGTAACAGACCCGGCCAGGGTGAAAAAGACGGATCCTGGTCACCCTGAGGTCTGTACAGTTGCTGCCTTTTACAAGGTATTCTTACCCGAGGGTGTAGATGAGGTTTTTGCCCAGTGCCGGGCTGGAAGCATTGGCTGTGTTGCTTGCAAGGAGCAATTGATGGATCTTATTATTGAGCGGATGGCACCGATTTACAAGCGGCGGTCAGAACTGGAAAAGGAACCCGATACCATTCGGGATATTCTCAAAAAGGGAGCAGAGCGGGCACGGGAAGTGGCGGCTACTACCTTGGATGAGGTCCGGCGGGCCATGAATGTTTGATTTATGGAAGTGAGCCCCGGTGACTTATAAAGTTCGGCTGGAAAATTTTGAGGGCCCCTTTGATCTTCTAATACATCTTATCGAGAAGGCGGAAATCGATATCCATGACATCCCCATCGCCCGGATCACCGAAGACTACTTGGGATACTTGGCGGGGTGGGAAGACATAAACATTGATGCAGCCAGTGAATTTTTGTTGCTGGCCTCCAGGTTGATTGAAATTAAGTCGAAAATCCTCCTGCCGGTTCCGAGGGAACATGTATTAGAGGGTGATCTTGACGATCCTCGGGATGAATTGGTGGAGCGCCTATTGGAGTACAGACTTTTTCGCCAGCTGGCAGCCACACTAAAGGAAATTGCCCTGACAGAGGGGGAAATTTTCAGCAAGGGTATGGATAAATCCTCCGACTGGTTTCCGGAAGGACAGCCTTTGGAGGGTGTTACCCTTTTGGATCTTACCAATGCCTTCTGGGCAGTCCTGGAAGGGATGCCCGAACCGCCGCTGTTGCGACTTAGCGAAAAAAAGTTAAGTGTTGAAGAAAGGATAGAAAAACTGTGTAATATGTTGGAAAGCTCGGGTTCGGGGCTCTTGTTCGGGGGGCTTTTCCCTTCCGGGTGTAATCGCCTGGAAATAATCGTAACCTTCTTGGCCCTTCTAGAGCTTATCCATCGTGGTTATGCCACGGCCTGTCAAGAAGAAAATTTTGGGGATATTTTCATTCACTGGTATGGGAGGTTATAACAATTCACCAATCATTGCCAGCTTTAATGGAGGCCCTTCTTTTTGTGGCCGGGACCCCCCTGACTATTGCAGAGATCTGTGCCGCAGCTGACCTTGCGCCGGATGATGCAAAATTGGCCCTGGGGGAACTCCAGTCCCAATATGAAAGGGAAGGGAGGGGCCTAAGGCTACGGTTTGTTGCCGGGGGTTACCAGCTGTGTACCCGGGCTGAATACGCACCCTATATCGAGTCCCTTCTGGGTGGGCGGGAAAAGAATGTGCTTTCCCAGGCTGCTTTAGAAACACTGGCAATTGTGGCCTATAAGCAACCTGTTACCAGGCATGAAGTTGAAAACATCAGGGGTGTAAGGATTGACAGTGTTCTCAATACCCTGTTGGAAAAGAAGTTGGTCAAGGAGGTTGGAAGAAAGACTGGGCCGGGTAGGCCGATTCTTTATGGTACGACCCGGGAATTCTTGACTTCCTTTGGGTTACGGGATATCAGCGATTTGCCTGAATTGGGTGCCGAATCTGCACGGGACACAAAAGCGGAATTTAAAACCGAAGCCGAATTAGATAGGAAAGAAACCTCCCCCTAAAGGGGGTTTTTTGTATTTATTTCCTAATATTGGTTAGGATAGTGATATATGATGAAGGAAGGCTGGTAAGGTGTTCTACTTGTTGATGCTTGGCTTTGTTTTGTTCTTTCTTCTTTTATTGTGCCTTCCCCTGCGGATAAAAGTCACCTATCACTACCATGCCGGTGGATCCAAACTAAGTTTTTGTTTGCAGGTGCTGGGGGCTAGTTTTCACCTAGAACCTGGAAAGCGTTATCCCATAAAGACTAGGGACCGACGGGAGGATAGACGGGAAAAGCCGATAAATTTGGCTACATTTATATGTACCTGGAAAAAATGGAAGGGATATATAAAGCTGGTGCTGCCCCCTTTGAAACGGTTTTTTTCCCGAAGCAAAATAGATATTAGCCAATTGTGCTTGAAGGTTGGCACCGGGAATGCGGCAGAGACGGGGATTATTGTAGGTCTGCTCTGGGGTGGCATAGGACTGATAGGCCCCCTTCTATTTCCCCGGGTCAAGTTTGCACCCCGGATAACACCTGTATACAATCGTCAGGTTCTTAATATATATTTCAGCGGTATATTGGAAGTAGGTCTGGTACATATTATTACTGTGGTGGTGGGCATGCTTATGTCATTATTGGGGGAAAAATATTCCCGGAAGGGAGAGGAGTTTAGTGGCGGAACATCCAATCCGGGGCTTAATGCAAACTGCCCTGGAAAGTATTAAGGAGATGGTTGATGTCAACACCATTGTCGGTGATGCTGTAGAAACGCCCGACGGTAGTGTTGTTATTCCAATTTCCCGGGTTAGTTTTGGTTTTGCTTCTGGTGGGGGGGATTGTGGGGGAAGTGTTGATGATAATCAAAAAGATCCCCTCCCCTTTGCCGGGGGCAGTGGGGCCGGAGTGTCTATACAGCCAGTTGCTTTTCTAGTGGTGGGGCGGGGTCAGGTAAGGCTATTACCCGTCGACAGCAGGGCTATGTATGACCGACTTATTGACTTGGCTCCCCAAGTGCTGAAACAATTGGGCCTTGTGGTCGACAAAGAAGGCGGCAAAGTAGGAGATGAATTTGGGCCGCCTCCTCCAGATTACCAACCTTGGGAGTGATTAATAAAAAGGTTGAAATTTGCCAATAACTGCATACCGATAACTCACCCAACCATTTCTCCCATTTCTAACGGGCATGTTTTTTTAAGGGATAGGGCAGGATTGTTGAAACCCTAGGGAGAAATAATCCATAAGGATTCTAGCAAAAGGGGTGTTGTTAAAATGCAGTTAAAAGAAGCAGTAGACCTTATCTGGCAAAACCGTCGCTACATAACCATGGATCCCAAGCAGGCATTAAGCCATCTTAATGAAGAGGTTGCCGAATCCCTCAATGCCTTTTTGCGGAATGATAAGGAAAGGGCCGGGGAAGAGCTGGGGGATGCCTTATCTTGTCTCTTTATTGCCATAAAGGTGTTGGACATGGATGCCGAGGAAATGGTCCGGCTCCAGGTAGAGAAAATGCAAAAACGCGGGGACAAAGTGATGATCATTACTGAAAAGCGGGTGGAAATATACGTCAACGGGGAACTAAAGGGGGGATGGTCCATCTGGGGGCCAGAGGATCGGGACCAGGCACGCCAAATTGCCACTGAATTCGGCTGCCAGGTAGTTGAGGAAAACCCCCTCTAAAGTCTATACCAAACCGCCTGAATCATGAATCAGGCGGTTGTTGTTCTATGCCCCCACCTTCCTTCATATCCTAAAGACGAAGATGTTGGGGGAGGTGGTGCCCATGATCAATAGAATTTGGCTAGGTTTTTTGTCCATAGGTGTTGTAGCGGCATTGGTGACGGGTCAGCCGGAAATGGTGACCAGGGCGGTGACGGAGGGCAGTGAATTGGCAGTTCATACGGCCATTGGGCTTGTGGGGACCATGGCCTTTTGGTTGGGTCTTATGGGTATTGCGGAGGATGCCGGTTTAATTATTACCCTGGCCGGTATTATCCGCCCCTTTGTAAGATGGCTTTTTCCCGATGTGCCCCTGGAGCATCCGGCCATGGGTACTATACTCTTGAATATGGGTGCCAATCTGCTGGGCCTGGGAAATGCCGCCACCCCCCTGGGACTGAAGGCCATGGCCCAACTACAGGAATTAAATGCCCATCCGGATCTCGCATCCAACAGCATGTGTACCCTGCTGGCCATAAATACCTCCAGCATCACCCTGGTGCCGACCATGGTAATAGCAGTTCGGGCCGCAGCCGGATCTCTTAATCCGGCGGAGATCCTAGGTACTACCATCATTGCTACTACTTGCTCTACAGCGGCGGCTCTAATTGTCGATGCTTACTGTCGTTACTGCCGTGGCCCGGTGGGGGGTGGTAAAAAATGCTAGTACCCCTTTTGGAAATGGTGTCTTATGGTGCAATTCCCCTTTTAATTATTGCCATTCCCCTTTATGCCCATCTTCGGGGGGTCGATGTATTTGCCTCCTTTATCCGGGGGGCTGAAGAAGGATTAAAGACGGCAATTAGAATAATCCCCCATCTGGTGGCGATGCTGGTGGCAATTGAACTACTTAGATTATCGGGAGTGTTGAATTTGCTGATACAAATCCTAAGGCCACTCCTAATTTGGGGAGGTGTTCCGGCAGAGGTTTTGCCCTTGGCACTTATACGTCCCTTATCAGGCAGTGCCGCCTTTGGACTTACTGTGGATCTTATTAACACCCATGGGCCCGATTCCTTCGTTGGCCGTCTAGCTTCCACCATGCAGGGAAGCACCGATACGACCTTCTACATTTTGACGGTTTATTTTGGCTCTGTGGGGATTAAAAAGGTCCGGCATGCCCTCCTGGCCGGTATTTTGGGTGATATTGCTGGCTTTTTAGCCGCTGTCTATATTTGTCAAATGGTTTTTGGACCGACATGACTGGGACTGTTGTTGTATTATAGATACTAGGACAGCTGGTCTGTTAGATTGTTTGTATGTCCCAATATAAGAGAGAGTGGGGGAAACGGTGCGTTTGCAAAAATACTTATCCGCCGCTGGAGTTGCCTCCCGTCGCAAATCAGAAGAACTAATTCGGCAGGGGAGGGTTAGGGTCAACGGGGAAATAGCTATCCTGGGCATTAGGGTGCTGCCCGATCGGGATATCGTTGAGGTTGATGGAAAAAGGGTCACAAGGGAAGAAAAAGTGTACATAATGTTAAATAAACCTGCCGGGGTAATTACTAGCTGCCGGGATCCCCGGGGACGGACAACGGTAATAGATTTACTTACCGGCATAACCGCTGCCGTACATCCGGTGGGCAGGTTGGATTACGATAGTGAAGGGCTGTTATTATTGACCAATGATGGTGACCTAACTTACCGTTTGACCCATCCCAGCTACCAAGTTAAAAAAACTTACCATGTTTTAATTAAAGGTGTACCGACCCAGGAGGATGTCCAAAAGTTGCGTCAAGGGATTTTACTGGAAGATGGTTGGACAGCCCCGGCCGGTATTCGGGTGTTGGGGCCCCGGAAGGGCGGCATATTAATAGAGTTTACAATCCATGAGGGGCGGAATAGACAGGTGCGGCGAATGTGGGCCAGCATGGGCTATTGGGTAATAAGGTTGCGCCGGGTAAAATTCGGCCCTTTAACCTTGGGGGGGCTAGAGCCCGGAAGGTTTCGTTATCTTGACCGCCGGGATGTGATGAGGCTAAAAGGTGTATTTAGGGACCCTTGACTTGTTTTCTTCCCCCCGACTACGATATAATTGTTATGTGAATGGGGAAGGAGCCGCAAGAAATGAAGGGCCTGCTGATTGCTATCCAATTTCTTACCATAATTCCGGTCCGGGGCAATTTTCAAATGAGGGATTTTTCCGGAGCCACCATCTTTTTTCCCCTCATTGGTTTATTAATTGGTTCCATCTTAGGACTACTTTACTTCGTAACGTCTTTTTATTTCACATCCTTTACGGCGTCGGCAGTGATAGTAGTAGGGGAAATAATATTAACCAGCGGCTTGCACCTGGATGGCTTTATAGACACTATTGATGCCCTAGCCAGTGGAAAAGATAGGGAGGCAACCCTGGCTATTTTTAGGGATATCCATACCGGGGCAAAAAGTGTCTTGGCAGTTTTTGCCCTACTTTTGGGCAAATTTGTATTGGTGGCTGAATTTCCCCCCCCCATAATTTACCCCCTTTTGCTGACCATGCCTGTAATAGGCCGTTGGATACAGGTGGGGGCTATGGCACTTTTCCCCTATGCCCGGGAAGCTGGATTGGGGACGGGTTTTATTAATAATATAGGCCCGTGGCATTTACTTGCTGCTACCCTTTTCACCCTGGTGGCAACCGGCTGTCTCCTTGGTATTCCCGGGCTGACCGGTATGGTGCTTATAGGTATCATGGCCTATGGCTGTGCCGTCTTGCTATCCCGCCGTTTAGGGGGGTTGGTGGGGGATATTTACGGTGCTTTTGGTGAAGTGGGGGAGGTTTTTTTATTATTGCTAATGGCTGTTTTTATTAGGTTGTGAAAATTTTATCTAGTTGCTAAAGGGGGAAATAATTGCTTATGGGTAAGGGAAGGGGCATTATACTTTGCTGCTGTGTGTTGCTATTTATTATGTCGCTTAACCTGGGTTGCAGCCGGAAGGAAGGATTGGAACAAGCTGAAGGAGAATTGATTGAAGATGATCTGGGGCGCCAAGTATTGATTACTGCTGTGCCTGAACGGATTGTTTCCCTTTCCCCGGCAACTACTGAAAACCTCTTTGCCCTGGGGCTGGGGCCTAGGGTTGTTGCCGGGACCGAATACGATGATTACCCCCCCGAGGCTCTGGATCTTCCCAAAATCGGTGATTATTCTAACCCTAATTTGGAGGTTGTGGTTTCTCTGGAGCCAGATTTGGTTTTGGCGGACCTTATAATACATCAAAAGACCATCGAAGATTTGGAGCGGTTGGGTATTCCCACCCTGGCCTTCGGACCCAACACCATCGAGGGTGTTTATAATACCCTAGGGTGGATGGGGAGGGCCGCCGGTGTGCCGGACGAGGCAGAGAAATTAGTTGCAGATATGCAGCGGGAGGTTGAAGCCCTTACTGCCCCCTTGGCAGAACTTGTAGAAGAAGATAAGCCCACGGTATATTATGAAATCTGGCATGAGCCCTTAATAACAGTCGGACCCAACACCTTTATCAATGATCTGCTTACATTGGCCGGGGGGCGCAATATAGCCGCCGATGCCCAGAAGGACTGGCCCCAATATAGTCTGGAAGTATTGGTGGAGGCCGATCCCCAAGTGATTATCCGCCCCCGGCTAACCCACGGGGAGACAGATGCAGATGTTGAGGACTTTCAGGCTCGCCGGGGCTGGGAAAACATCTCCGCCGTAAGGGAAAGGCGGATTTACTTTGTCGAAGATGACCATATTTCCCGGGCGGGGCCCCGCCTGGTTAAGGGTTTGGAAGAATTAGTGGGGATTTTGCATCCCGATTTGTACCCTTCCCACTAGATGGGGGCTGGCTATATGACATCTAAGAGAAAAAAGACATTTCCAACCCTATTGTTTCTAGCTGCCTTGCTGCTAGTGAGCATTGTAGTGGCCCTGGGGATCGGTGCAGTTTCAATTCCTGTGTCGGAAACCATCCATATTTTAGCCCGCAGTATCCCCATCGGGGGCCGTTTCCTTCTCCCCCCAACTGCAGTGATTATTCCCAGCCATCGGGATATCCTCATAGAATTGCGTCTCCCCCGGGTTCTGCTGGCAGTTTTGGTGGGCAGCTCCCTGTCCGTATCCGGGGCGACTTTTCAGGGATTGTTTAAAAACCCCATGGCAGATCCCCATATAATCGGTGTTTCCGCCGGTGCTGCCCTGGGGGGGACAACGGCCCTGGCCCTGGGCCCAAGGCTGCGTTATTTCGGGCTCGGTGCAGTGCCCTTATTTGCCTTTGCCGGGGCTTTGCTTACGGTGGTTCTAGTTTATAACATGGCCCGCGTTGGGGGGCGGGCACCCATCATGTCCCTTCTTTTGGCCGGCATTGCCGTCAGTTCTATTCTGCAGGCCCTGGTATCCCTTATCACTTACTTTAGTGATGGGGAATTACAAAAGATTGTATTTTGGATGATGGGGAGTCTTTCCGGCCGGGGCTGGGAATATCTACTTTTGGCTTTACCCTATTCCTTGGCTAGTATGGCAGTTATCTGGGTTTTTGCCCGGGATCTGAATGCTTTTCTTCTGGGGGAGGAACCCGCCCTCCATTTGGGGATAGAGGTTGAGGCGGTAAAACGCTATCTTCTTTGGGCGGCCTCCATGTTGACAGCGTCTGCCGTTGCCACCAGCGGTCTCATTGGTTTTGTGGGTTTAGTAGTACCCCATGTGGTGCGCCTGCTGCTGGGCCCTGATCACAGAGTACTGTTACCTGCGGTGGCCTTGACGGGTGGAATCTTTTTAGTGTGGGTAGACATCCTGGCCCGGACCGCCCTTCCCCCCCTGGAATTGCCCCTGGGGCTGTTGACTTCACTGGTAGGGGGACCCTTTTTCATATATCTGCTGCGAAAACGCAAGCATGCCTTATATTAGGAGGTTTTAACTGTGGGTAAGGTTCACCTGCAGATTGAGGGGATATGCTGTTCCTATGGGGCAGAGCCCGTTTTAAATGGTGTGGAATTTATAGTGGAAAGGGGAGGACTCTTGGGTATTCTAGGGCCCAACGGTTCCGGCAAAACAACCCTCCTCAAGGCCATCAGCCGCACCCTAAAACCCCACTTGGGGAGAGTGCTCTTAGATGATCAGGATATATACCGCATAAATAGTATAGAAGTTGCCCGGCAAATGGCTGTAGTACCCCAGGAAAGCCACTTTGATTTTCCTTTTACAGCCCGAGAGATCGTAATGATGGGGCGCACCCCTCATTTGGGGCGGTTCCAAAGTGAATCCCGGCATGATTGGCGGGTGGTGGAACAGGCCCTAGCTTTTACCAATAGCTCTCATCTGGCCGAGAGGCGAATTACTGAACTCAGCGGGGGGGAAAAACAGCGAATTGCCATTGCCCGGGCCCTGGCCCAAGAACCTGAAGTACTCCTCTTGGATGAACCCACTGCATTTTTGGATATTAACCACCAAACAGAAATCCTTACTATCATCCGCCGGCTTAATAAAGATTATAACTTAACGGTTATTATGGTTCTCCACGATTTGAACCTGGCATCTGAGTATTGTGACCAGATCATCTTGTTAAAGGAGGGACAGATTTACGCCCTGGGGTCCCCGGAGGAAATCATCACCAGCACCAATATCAATGCCGTCTATGGTTCCAAGGTGTTGATAAGACCCCACCCCCTTCACCGCCGTCCCCAGGTCATCCTTTTGGCAAAGGACCAGGCCCAGACTAAAATTGCCGGTGGTGCCAGGGTGCATGTGGTGGGTGGGGGTGGTATGGCCACATCCCTGTTGGGGGAATTGGTCCAGGCCGGTTATAAGGTGACGGCCGGTGTATTAAATATCGGTGATAGTGATTGGGAGCAGGCGAAAATCTTGGGCGTTGATACCGTGGAGGCGGCACCTTTTTCCCCGGTGACGGCCGAAAATCACCGCAGCAATTTAGATTATATAGAAAAGGCCCAGTGGGTAATCCTGGCCCCCATCCCCTTTGGCGAGGGAAATATTTATAACCTTAAGGCCTTGCAGACCGCCGCCCGTCGGGGGCAACGGGTAGTAGTAATTGAACGGATTCCTATCCAGGAGCGGGATTATACCGATGGCAAGGGTTTATTGGAGTACCGACACTTATTAAAGTTGGGTGTGATCAGGGTCACCGGTGAAGGGGAAGTTCTTAGATTGCTTCAAAGGGAGGGGCAAACGTAATGGGGGAATGGGGCAGATTGACCCTGGTAACCGGGGGAGCCCGCTGTGGCAAAAGTACCTTTGCGGAGGATTTGGCGGCCCGGCGGGGTGGAGATGAGGTGACATATATTGCCACCTGTCAACCTTTGGACGATGAAATGGTGGAGAGGGTGGCATTGCACCGGAAACGTCGCCCACCGGCCTGGCAGACGGTTGAGGAACCCTTTCAGGTGGCGAATGTGCTCGCTAAGGTTGGCTACAAATCTAAGGTGGTCTTGGTGGATTGCCTGGCCCTCCTTGTTTCCAATTACCTCACCGGGGGATGCCTAACGGATAAGCCGCTAGTAGAAAATACCGTTCTAGTAGAAAAAGCCTGGAATCAGGTGGAGGCAATTATACAGGCTAGCAGTCGAATTCCGGCCCAGACCATAATAGTATCTAATGAGGTTGGCTGGGGGTTGGTTCCCACCTCATCCCTGGGCCGTGCCTACCGGGATCTTTTGGGTAAAGCTAATTGTGCCCTTGCCGCCCAAGCCCTGGAAGTATATCTGGTGGTAGCGGGGATGCCCCTGGAGTTAAAATCCTGGGCCCGGGGTGCCTGTTCAGAGAAGAAAGGTAGAGATCTACCATGATCTATGCCGATAATGGCCCAGAAACCCTAAGGGTGTATTTTCTCCGCCATGGCGAGACGGACTGGAACCGGTGGGGGTTATATCAAGGCCATGGCGATATACCGCTGAATGAAAGAGGACGGCGGCAGGCCATAAAAGTAGCGGTAAAGTTATGCGGTGAGACCTTTGACAATGTGTATGTAAGTGATCTGGTAAGGGCCGGGGAAACAGCACAAATAATATTGTCCCGGCTAAAGGCTAAAAGTGTGACATCCCTAAGGGGTTTACGGGAACTGGATTTTGGCCATTGGGAAGGATTGAGCTTTACAGAGGTGGAGGCGGCTTACCCCCAAGAAGTAAAGGATGCCTTTGCCCAACCCGATGCCTTTAGGCCGCCGGGCGGAGAATCGGTGGTAGAATTGAGGGCCAGGGTTGTTAAGGCTTGGGAGGGGATAATACAGGAAAACCGGGCGGGTACAATAATGATTGTAACCCATGGTGGCCCCATCAGGGTTTTATGGGGGTACTGGCTTGGCAAAAGGGGGATGGCCCTTTGGAACATTGCCTTTCCCCACTGTGCCCTGGGCTTTGCCTCTTTTAATACTGCCGGAAGGTTTCCACAGACATTTATTACCGGGATATAAAGGAGGCATCTAGGCGAGAAATACTACTAGCTACCAATGGGATAATGGCTGGTCGCCGGTCAGGGGGGTGGGATGATTGCTAGTTAACTAGAATACCCACAATGGACCTTCAATGCTGGTTGTTTTATTTGCCTTCTGGGCAAATTGCATTGGTTCTTGCCAAGGGGCCCCGCTATTGGTATAATACCCCTCCTTCGGGCATATCATAAAGGAAAGCCTCAAAAAGGAGGGTAAAGGGTGTCCCTTTCACCGGAAGAGAGATTTCTTCGCCTGGTTGCCCGGGTAGAACGGGTAATTTTCTATTCCTTCCTGGGGACCTTCTTAATTGTCATCCTGGTTCAAGGTTTTCTGAGCTACCCGCTATCCCGTTATCGTCTCATGTCCTGCTTAAAAAAATCCCCGGAATTGTGCCCGGTGATGGTGGGGGTGGAGGCGGGAGAAACTGCACCCGCGGCTGTAAGGATTAAAATCCTGGGTCATCAGACCCTCCGCCAGGCTTTTGTTATGGTGGGGGAGGACCGAATAACAAATTTTAATAAAGCTGAAGTGGAAATAACCGTTGCTGGGGGAAAGGAAATTATAATAGATGGTTCCTTTTACAAACGCCCCCTTACCTTTAAAATCACAGCTGTTTCCCCGGGGGTGTTGAGTCCTAATATCGGTCAGGAGGTTACCACCTGGGGTAGCCGGGAGAATTTGGGAAGGGTTAAGTTAAATTGATCTTTCTTGATGCTATCGGAGCTGTGGAACGGATTGCTGTTGGACAAGCATCTAGTACATATTGTCGGGGTTTAGTTTAGTATCTGGGGTGGGCCGATTTGCAGTGGCAGGTCCTCATATCTTATACTGGGTTGGGAGGGACGGGAATGTCTGAAGATGGGCTTAAAAAAATGATTATTGCCATCGATGGTCCAGCAGGTGCAGGCAAGAGCACCATTGCTAAAATGGTGGCTGATAAACTGGGGTTAAAGCATATTGACACCGGTGCCATGTACAGGGCCCTGGCCCTGAAGGCCATGAGGGAGGGGAAGGACTGTACAGATGGTAAGGTCTTGATTGACCTACTCAGTAGGAGCAAAATTGAAATTCGGGCTGATAATAGGTGCAGCCCAGCGGTCATTCTCCTTGATGGTGAAGATGTTTCCGGGGAAATACGACTTCCGGAAATAAACCATAAGGTTTCCCAGGTGGCAAAGGTCCCAGAAATTCGCCGGGAATTGGTTAAGCTGCAGCGGGAATTAGCTGCGGGCGGCGGTGTTGTGATGGATGGCCGGGATATAGGAACAATTGTTTTACCCGGAGCAGATATTAAAATTTATCTTACTGCCTCCTTGGAAGAAAGGGTGCGGCGTCGTTACCATGAACTTATACAAAGGGGCTCCCCCACCTCATTGGCTGAAACTAAAAAACAGGTGGTGGACCGGGACAGGGGAGATCGGGAACGAAAAACGGGACCTTTGAGGATGGCTCCCGATGCTTTTTATCTTGATACCACGGGGCTGACGCCGGAGGAAATTACCGCTAAAATTGTGCGACTATGTGATGAAGGGGGGTAAAGATGTGTTCTACCGCTTGGTGCGTGCTATATACCGTTTTTATCTAACTTATTTGCGAGGCTGGGTGGTGGAAGGAAGGGAGAATATCCCGGCAAGGGGCCCTTTAATCCTTGTGGCCAATCATACTAGTTATTCGGATCCCCCCATTTTAGGGGCCGCCTTGACGCGCCGGGTGCATTTTATGGCCAAGGAAGAGTTATTCCGCTATCCGGTCTTTGGCCCTATTCTCCACCGGCTGGAAGCATTTCCAGTTAGGAGAGAGGCAGTTGATCGTTCTGCTATTAGAAAGGCTCTGCAGATCCTCCGGGAAGGAAAGGTCTTGGGGATGTTCCCCGAAGGAACCCGCATCAAGACAGGCCAATTGGGAGAAGCGCAGCCCGGTGTAGCCTTGTTGGCTACAAAATCGGGGGCTCCTATTTTACCCGTGGGTATAAGTCGGGTGTCGGGCAAATTGATAGTTAGATTCGGGAAAACTTTCTCCTTAAGGGCCGAAGGCCGGGAGAGGAAGGCGGCGGGGAAAAGGATTATGGCGGAAATTGGATCCTTATTGGAAAAATAAGAAATGCTCCCAGTGCCAGATTGGGGCTGTAAGCCCCTCCAGCAGTTGGCGGTAATTTCGCCTAGGTGAACAAATGGCGGAAAAATTCGCAGCTGCTTCCATAAAAAGGGGCATTTATTTTCAAAAGGAGTAATGGCCAGCTTTTTTGGGAAAAATAGAGGAGTTTAGTGCCTCAATAGCGAATAGGCAAGAGATTAGGGTAGGGGCTATTTTAGAAAACAAATTGGCTGACGGTAAAGGGGTGATTGAATTTTGTGGAGATTAGAATTGCTCAACACAGCGGTTTCTGCTATGGTGTAAGGAGGGCCCTGGACCAAACGGAAAAAGCTGTTCAAAATGGGGAAGGACCTGTTTACACCTGGGGTCCCCTAATTCACAACCCTAGGGTCGTAGCAGACTTGGAAAACAAAGGGGTTGTTTCCCTAAAGAAATTGACCGGGGTTCCACCGGGGAAACTCATCATACGTGCCCACGGAGCACCACCAGAGGTTTATACACAGGCCCAAGAGCGGGGGTTCACAATTATTGATGCAACCTGCCCCTCAGTACGAAAATGCCAAAGGATAGCAGCGGATTTGGCCCGGGCCGGGAAAGAGATTGTTGTTGTTGGTCGACGGGATCACCCCGAAGTCATAGGCATCTGTGGCTGGTCGGGGGACAAGGCTATAGTAATAAGGGATCCCGTTGAAGGACAGGCCCTAACCTTCACTAAACCGGTGGGGGTTTTGGCCCAGACCACCCAGGAGGAAAAAAACTTCCAAGAAGTTGTTAAGATTTTGCAGAAAAGGGCACCGGAATTGGAAGTTTTCCCAACTATCTGTGCAGCCACCCGTTCTAGGCAAGAGGCGGCCCTAGAGTTGGCGGAGGACGTAGATGTAATGCTTGTAATTGGTGCCCAAACCAGTGCCAACACCGGGGAACTGGCCAGATTATGCCGGCAAACAGGTGTTCAAACATATCAGATTGAATCTGCAGCCCAACTGCGCCGGGAGTGGCTGCAAAACAAAGACAGGATCGGGGTTATTGCTGGAGCTTCAACTCCCGACGTCACCATCGAGGAGGTAATAAGGGTTATGACGGAATTTCAACGGTCAGAAGGAGAAAACATTGAGGACATGTACGCCAGTACATTGCGGACACTTGAAGAGGGGGATATCATTTCCGGAAAGGTTGTCCGCATCGATACTGATGAGGTTTTAGTGGACATTGGTTATAAATCAGAAGGGGTTCTCCCCTTACAGGAACTCACCGATAAAACAATTTCTTCCCCGGAAGATATTGTGGCGGTGGGTGATGAGATCGATGTCTATGTCATGAAGGTGGAAAATAGTGAGGGGAACCCACTTCTTTCCAAAAAGCGGGCCGATTATGAAGGTGCCTGGGTTGACTTACAAGAGGCTTATGGAACTGCCGAACCCATCGAAGGGGAAGTGTTGCAGGTAGTTAAGGGTGGGTTAATTATTTTTGTGGGCCTGCGTGCCTTTTTGCCGGCCTCCCAGGTGGGATTGCGCTATGAACCAAACCTGGAAAAATATGTCGGCCAAACATTGCGGGTAAGGGTCATCGAATTGGAACGGGCCCGCAATAAGGTGATTGTATCGCAAAAAGTAGTGTTGGAGGAGGAGCTGGCCGAAAAACGCGCCGCCCTATGGGAAGACTTACTTGAAAACCAAGTGCGGCAGGGCAGAGTAACTAAACTTACCGATTTTGGGGCCTTTGTCGATTTGGGTGGTATCGAAGGCCTGGTCCATATTTCTGAACTTTCCTGGGCGCGGGTAAAACACCCGTCGGAAGTAGTCCAAGAGGGAGAAGATATCGAGGTTATGGTTTTGGGTATCGACCGGGAAAGGGAAAGGATTTCCCTGGGTTTAAAACAAGTCCTACCCGATCCCTGGGAAGGGGTAGGGGAAAAATACCCGGTGGATTCGATACAAAGGGGAACTGTTACCCACATCGTCGGCTTTGGGGCCTTCGTCCAGCTGGAACCTGGCGTTGAAGGCCTGGTGCACATTTCCCAATTAGCAAACTACCGGGTTGCAGAAGCCAGTGATGTGGTAGAGGTTGGGCAGAAGGTAAATGTCAAAATTCTTAATGTGAATGAGGCTGATAGGCGCATCAGTTTAAGCATTCGGGAAGTTGACCAGGATATTGAAGAGGATGAATATCTGGAACAGGTGGAAGAAGAGCCCACCGGTGGAATTGTGATTGGCGAGGTGCTGGGGGAACTTTTGGAAGAAAAAAAGGCGGAAGAGGCTGAAGCCGAAAAAATAGAGGAAGCTGAAAAAGCCGAAACTGGGGAAGTAAAGGAAGCTGAAGAAGCAGAAACTGATGAAACAGAGGAAGCCGAAGACGCTGAAACTGATGAAACAGAGGAAGTTGAAGAAGTCGGAACTGAAGAAACAGAGGAAGCCGGGGAAACAGAAGAAAATGAAACAGAGGAAGAAGCCGAGGATGATGAAGAGTAATCACTCCCTCCGATCTAACCGCAAGTTAGATCACATTCGTCACGCCCTGGATCTGCCCCCTGGTCCCGGGACCACGGGGTTTGAGGATATCCATCTTCTGCATCGCTGCCTACCCGAATTAGCCTGGGAAGAGGTTGAATTATCAACCTCTTTTCTCGGCCTTTCCTTGTCTGCACCCTTAATCATAAATGCCCTGACCGGTGGAGCCCGGGATGTAACGGATATTAATGCTTCCCTGGCCCGGGTTGCTGCAGAGATGGGAATTGGCCTAGCTGTAGGCTCCCAAAGGGCAGCCCTGGAGGATCCCGGCCTGGAAGATACTTACCGGGTGGTCCGTCGGGAGAACCCCCAAGGCGTAATTTTGGCCAATGTCGGTGCCCATACTGCTCCCGCTGATGCCTGCCGGGCGGTAGAAATGATTGATGCTGATCTGTTGCAAGTACACTTAAACCCGGCCCAGGAATTGGTGATGCCGGAAGGGGAGCGAGATTTTCGGGGATTGCTCGCTAATATTGGGGATATAATTGCTACTGTTAAAGTGCCGGTAATTGTAAAGGAAGTCGGGTTCGGCATGGCCCCCCAAGATAGCCTGGCCTTGGTCCAAGCCGGTTGCAAAGGTATTGACATTGGCGGTAAAGGGGGCACAAACTTTATTGCCATCGAGGAGGCCCGCCGCAGGGATACCTGTGGGCAAGGCTTGCTTGAATGGGGAATTCCCACTGGAATAAGCCTGCTGGAAACAATAAATATACTCCAGGGGCAAAATGTTGTTGTTATTGCCTCCGGGGGTATAAAAACCAGTACAGATATAGCCAAATGCCTGGCATTGGGGGCCGGGGCAGTTGGTATTGCCGGTCGGTTTTTACATATTCTTATAAAAAAAGGGGAGGAGGAGCTCAAAGGGGCCATCAAGGTTCTTAAACAGGAGTTGAAAATGCTCCTCATCTTGACTGGGACGGCGACACCGGCGGCCATGAAAAATATCCCGCTAGTAATAACGGGCCGAACCGCCGCTTGGCTTCGGGCCCGGGGAATTTCAGTAGAAACCTTTGCCTCCCGCTAGGGAGGTTTTTGTATGAAAGTTGGAGGGGGAGAACCCCAAACAAATAACGGCGGCACTGCGTTTCACATCCCGTTGGCCTTGACCCTAGCAGCAAGATATAGGATAATTAGAGGAGAAAAATAAGGGGAGAAGGGTAGTTAATATGGGGATGGACAGGGTCCAGAAGGGTATTGACATAACTGGGGTGGCCCCGGACAGTATTGCAGCTGAATTAGATATTGCTCCGGGTGATTGTTTACTTGCCATCGATGGCCAATATCCCCAAGATTTAATTGACTATCGTTACCTAATTGCTGGGGAAAATGTCAGTATTTATATTCGTAGCGGCGCGGGCAAGGAATATTTATATGAAATCGAAAAGGAATATGATGAGGGCCTGGGCCTAGAATTTGCCTCTAAGTGTTTTACTCCAATAAAAAGATGCCAGAATAAATGTATTTTTTGCTTTGTGGACCAAATGCCTCCCGATATGCGCCCCAGTCTTTATATTAAGGATGATGATTATCGTCTTTCCTTCCTGGATGGCAGCTTTATAACACTGACGAATCTGGATACCGCCGACATGGGGCGGGTGGCAAAGCTGCGACTAAGCCCCCTTTATATTTCAGTACATACCACTGATTCCCGGCTACGAAGCCGTATCATGGGGCATAAGGAGGCTGGAGCAATTAAAGAGCGCCTGGAAGAATTGGCTGCAGCAGGAATTGATTTTCATGCCCAGGTAGTATTATTGCCCGGCATCAATGATGGTTTTTATTTGGAAGAGACCATCGGTGATTTGATAGAATATTGGCCCCGGGCCCGCTCCCTGGCCCTGGTGCCGGTGGGTTTAACCAGCCACCGGCAGGGACTTTATCCCCTAAAGGGATATGATAAGAAAGAGGCCCGAAAGATAATCCGCTGGGGACAGGGTTGGCAAAAAAAGCTGCGGAAACGCTTTGGCATTACCTTTTTATATTTGGCCGATGAGTTTTACCTTAGGGCCGGTGAACCGATACCAGATCGGGCACACTACGATGATTTTCCCCAGCTGGAAAATGGCATCGGGTTATTGCGCCTATTTTACGATGATGTGGCTGAACTGTCTTTACCCCAGACCCTGGGCCGACCGTATTCAATTACCCTAGTTACCGGGATTTCTGCCGCCGGTGCTGTGGGTAAATTAGCCCAACGGTTGCAACTGGTCGGAGGGCTTGGGGTGCAGCTAGAAACGGTGATAAATCGGTTTTTTGGCCCCCCCGTGACCGTTGCCGGCCTCATCACCGGTGGGGATCTGCTTGAGCAGCTGCAAGGCAAAAACCTTGGTGATACACTTTTTCTTCCTGCTGCTATGCTGCGGGCTGGCAGCGATGTTTTTTTAGATAATCTTAGCCTAAAAGATGTCAGCAGCCGGCTGGGGGTAGATATTGAGGTTGTAGCCGGACCTGCCGAGGTGGCCCGGTGGGTGTGGGGTAAAGGCGGTGAAGGTAAATGGAAAAACCGGTAGTGGCTATTGTGGGACGTCCTAATGTGGGTAAATCCAACCTTTTCAATCGTTTATTGCAGAAAAGAATTGCCATTGTAGAGGATGTACCCGGTGTAACCCGGGATAGGCTTTATGGCCAAGCCAACTGGTGTGGCCGGGAGTTTATTCTCATCGACACCGGTGGCATTGTCAAAAGCGATCCAGATGCAATTCAATCCCAGGTGCTCCTACAGGCTAAGATAGCCATAGAAGAGGCCGAGGTAATTCTATTTGTTGTGGATGGACGGGAGGGCCTCCAACCCGGTGATGAGGATATTGCCCAGTTACTGCGCCATACCCAAAAACCAGTCCTGGTGGCTGTAAATAAAATTGACAATCTGGAAATGGAATCCCATGTGTGGGAATTTTATACCCTGGGATTATTCCCCATAATACCTGTTTCGGCTATACATGGCCATAATACTGGTGATCTTCTAGATGATTTAGTCTCCCTTTTGCCACCATTGGGGGATGGGAAGGTGGACGGGGAGGAGGGTTTTGTCGGGGTTGCTGTAGTGGGAAAACCCAATGTGGGAAAGTCATCCCTGGTCAACTTTCTCCTGGGCCAGGAAAGGGTAATTGTCAGCCCTGACCCGGGGACGACACGGGATGCTATAGACACTTATCTAAAACGGGGGGAAACTGGTTATCTTCTTATTGATACGGCGGGTTTACGCCGCCCGGCCCGGGTTGCACTCCCGACGGAAAGGTATAGTGTTTTCCGGGCCCTGCGGGCCGTTGAACGCAGCGATATTACCCTCTTACTAATAGATGCCACCTCTGGGATAACTGAACAGGATAAACGAATAGGTGGCTATATTCATGAGGCTGGCCGGGGGTTGATACTCGTCATTAATAAGTGGGATCTCATGGCCCAGGATCACCATACCCGGTTGGAATATGAAAAAGAAGTGCGCCATCAACTCTCCTTTCTTTCTTATGCTCCCCTTGTTTTCATCTCTGCCCACACAGGGCGAGGGGTGCAGGGGCTTTTTACCCTTATAAACTCTGTGGCCCGGAACCAACGCTTAACCATACCCACTCGTGATCTAAATCGCCTCATTATAGAAGCTGTAGATTTGCGACCACCGTCAACCCATAAAGGTAGGCAGGCTAAGATCTTTTATGCCACCCAGACCTCCACTAACCCTCCGGTTTTTCTTCTCTTTGTCAATGATCCTAAACTTATTCATTTTTCTTATCTTCGTTATCTAGAAAACAGACTACGGGCAGGTTACGATTTTTCCGGTACGCCCCTGCGTTTACGCCTAAAAAAAAGCACTTGACTAAAAAGCGTTCACCAAAGAAATATCGACCCAAGCGGCCTAGGGCCGCTTTTTTTAGTGGGGAAGGTATCCTTGAAGTCGGCTATGCTTTTATTGTCATATTTTAGCCTTTGTTTAATATACATATAGTGGTTTTAAGTACACTCTGCCTTTTGGACTAACCCTATCTCCCTATGGATGAGCAAGGGGTGGTGAAAACCGCTATTGGGGGATGGGAAAATAAGTTGTTCAGTTTTCTTTACCATATTGTTCTAAAACCGGGCAGGGGGAGTAGTAATATGATAATAGGGAGAGGAGGGAAGATAATATGGAGAAGATTGATCTTTTCCAAGATATTGCGGAGAGAACTGGGGGAGACATCTTCATCGGTGTAGTAGGACCGGCCCGGACGGGGAAGTCAACCTTCATCAGGCGTTTTATGGAATTATTGCTATTACCTGGCCTAGAAAGCGAATCGGAAAGGGAACATTTTATGGCTGAATTGCCCCAAAGCGGGGCGGGCAGGGCAATTATGACCACAGAATTCAAATTTGTTCCCCATGAGGCTGTTGAAGTGACTGCCAAGGATGATGAAGTCCTCCGGGTACAGATGGTGGACTGTCTTGGCTATTATGTGGATGGAGCCCAGGGCCATGAGGTAAGGGGGGCCCCCCTATTGGTCCAAACACCTTGGCATGAAGAGGGAATCCCCTTTCAAGATGCCGCCGAAGTAGGGCTGCAAAAGGTTATTACGGAACATACCACCATGGGCCTGGCCGTTACTAGCGATGGTACTATAAGTGAAATAGCCCGGGAAAACTTCGAGGAAGCTGAACTTAAGATTGTTGCCAAGCTGCAGGAAATTGGCAAACCGTATGTGGTGATATTAAACTCGGCTTTACCCGATGCACCGGAGACCAGAGCCTTGGCAGACGAGCTGCAAGAACGTTACCAGGTTCCCGTCCTCCCCATGGATGCCAATCGTCTGACCAGGGATGATGTCCATACAGTTTTGCGGGAAATATTATATGAATTCCCCGTCGGTGAGGTTAATATTGATCTTCCCAGTTGGCTAGAAGGGCTGGAAAGGGATCACTGGCTCCGGCAGAATTTCACCAGGGCCATCCAGGAGACGATGTCTAAAATTAAGCAGATGAGGGATGCAACCGAGGCAATTGATGTACTTGTGGGTTATGAGTTTGTCCGTAATGCAATTTTGGCAGCCTTGGATCTGGCCCAGGGTGTGGTTCAGATAAGGGTTATTCCCCAAGAAAACCTCTTGTATCAAGTTATGCAAGAGATTACTGGCACAACACTGACTGACGACGCAGACCTCTTGAGGGTACTGCGGGAATACACCTTTGCCAAACAAGAGTACGATAAGGTGGCCGATGCCCTGCAGGATGTGGAACGGACCGGATATGGCATAGTGCAGCCCCAATTGGATGAAATGATTTTGGAAGAACCGGAACTGGTAAGACGTGGCAATAGGTTTGGGGTTCGCCTGCGGGCCAGTGCTCCAAGCTTACACCTGATTAGGGCTGATATAAATGCTGAGGTTTCCCCCATTGTAGGTACTGAAAAACAATGTGAGGAATTGGTGCAATACCTGGCGGAGGAATTTGAAGATAACCCGGCTAAATTATGGCAGACAAATCTCTTCGGCAAGTCCCTCCATGAGCTGGTAAAGGATGGAATTAGAAATAAATTATACCGCATGCCGGAAAACGCCCAAGAAAAACTGCAGGAGACCCTGCAAAGGATTGTAAACGAAGGAGGCGGTGGACTCATCTGTATTATTCTCTAGTGATGGTATAATCCGATAAGAACTCTGCCTTTAGGGAAGGTCTTGGATGGGTGTCTGTGGTTTTGTCCAGACCCCAGGGCCTATAATAGGGGAAAAGCGCGCTGACCACTTTAGGCGCGCTTTTTATTGTCAACTTTTCATACATATGGTATAATGTCTACCGTAAACAGAACTATGTATATGGGGAATAGACGGGAGGGGGAAGAATGAATGTACAGGATAATTCTCTCTTTTTAGTGAAGGAGGAAGCCTTGCCCAGCACACTGCGAAAAACTCTTTTGGTGAAGGAATACCTAAAAAAAGGGATCTGTAAAACAGTAAATGAGGCTGTTGAAAAGGCGGGTGTCAGCCGGGCGGCTTACTATAAGTACCGGGATTATATTTTCCCCTTTACCGAATTAAGCCGGGAAAAAATCGTAACCCTAGCCCTTCTACTTGATCACCAGCCTGGGGTTTTGTCCCAAATACTTGCTGCAATTGCCAGGGCCCGCGGCAACCTCCTGACCATCAATCAGGGATTGCCCCTCCAGGGTGTGGCCAATGTGTCCGTTTCTATTGAAACTAGGGAGATGGAAATTGAGATAGATGCCCTTTTAAGCCAGCTCCGCACCTGTGATGGGGTGCGCAAGATTGATGTTATCGGCCAAGGTTGGTAAGTTGCGCAAAGGGCTTAAATTGTTTAGAAAACGGGATTCGGCTCTTTTCAGAAAAGGGGGAGGAACAAATGTGGCCGGGACTAATCAGAAATTACAAGAAGTATTTACCCGTCGGTGAAATGACTCCCATTATCACCCTCCATGAAGGCAACACCCCTTTGGTTCCCCTTGCAAGGCTGGGGGCGGACCTGGGGGGTATTGAACTTTATGGTAAACTTGAGGGCAGCAACCCTACCGGCTCCTTTAAGGATAGGGGGATGACCATGGCGGTAAGCAAGGCTCTAGAGGAGGGTTCTAGGGCTGTTATCTGTGCTTCCACCGGTAACACATCGGCTTCTGCTGCTGCCTATGCCGCCCGGGCCGGTATGGGATGTATAGTAGTTATACCCACCGGGGCTATAGCCCTGGGCAAACTTGCCCAGGCCCTTATGTATGGGGCAAAGGTTATTGCTATTGAGGGAAATTTTGATCAGGCCCTGGATATTGTCCGCCAAGTAAGTGAAAAGCATCCCGTGGCTTTAGTGAATTCCATTAACCCCCTGCGCCTGCAGGGACAAAAGACGGCCGCCTTTGAGATTTGCGATGAATTGGGAGGTGCACCGACCCATTTGGCCCTTCCGGTGGGAAATGCCGGTAATATCAGCGCCTATTGGATGGGTTTTAAGGAATATCATCAACGGGGACAAATAGACAATAGGCCCCAAATGCTGGGTTTTGAGGCTGAAGGTGCGGCGGCCATTGTGCGGGGAAAACCAATTGCGATGCCGGAGACTATTGCCACAGCCATTCGTATCGGAAATCCTGCCAGCTGGGAAAAGGCAGAAGCTGCTGCCCGAGAATCAGCGGGTCTAATAGATTTTGTGACCGATGACGAAATCTTGTCGGCTTATAAGTCCTTGGCCCAACGGGAAGGTTTATTTGTGGAACCAGCCTCGGCTGCCGGACTAGCCGGGGTAAAGAAGTTGACCGCCAAGGGGTACTTTAAGAAGGGTGATAAGGTTGTTTGTATCCTCACCGGTAATGGACTTAAGGACCCCGACACTGCCCTGGGGAGCATTGCACCCCCTGAAAGTGTAGAACCTACCTTGGCCGCCGTGGAAAAAATCATCTGGGGGTGACATAGAACATGCTAAAGGTCCGAGTACCGGCGACTACTGCCAATATTGGCTCTGGCTTTGACTGCCTGGGTCTGGCGCTAAATCTGTATAACACTTTGAAGGTTGAAGTAAGCGAAAGGACTGCTATTCGGGTATTTGGTGAAGGAGAAAGGGAATTATCCCCTTCTACAGATAACTTGGTATACCAATCTATGCTGCGTACATACCAGGAACTAAACATTACACCACCTCCATTGCAATTAAAAATGACCAATGAAATCCCCCTGGCCCGGGGTTTAGGCAGTTCCGCCGCGGCCATTGTGGCCGGTATAGTGGCGGCCAATCACCTCACCGGGCAAAACATTCCCCGGGAAAGATTGCTTGATCTGGCTATAGAGGTGGAGGGTCATCCCGATAATGTTACTCCCGCCCTCTTGGGTGGATTGGTAATCTCGGCACCTAAAGGGGATAGAAGCGGTTACCACTGTCTTAAGCTGACTCCACCCCCGGAACTGGAGGCAGTAGTATGTATCCCGGATTTCCATGTGGCAACAGAAGATGCCCGGCGGGCACTGCCAGGCCAAGTTCCTTATGCCGATGCAGTCTTTAACATCGGCCGAGTGTCCTTACTTTTGGGGGCCATGGTAAGCAAACGCTGGGATCTGCTGTCCACCGCCATGGAGGACAAGCTGCATCAACCTTACCGCAAGCACCTGGTCCCGGGCCTTGATCAGGTCTTTTCCCAAGCCATGGAGGCCGGGGCCCTGGGAGTTGCCTTGAGCGGTTCTGGCCCGACCATCGCGGCACTGGTCAACCAGAATGCCGCTGCCGTGGGGAAAGCAATGGAAGGGGCCTTTAAAAAGGCCAAGATAAAATCCCGCAGTATTGTTTTGGGGCTTAACGGCCGGGGGGCGGAAATTTTGGAGAAGTAGGCAGCGGAGGGTACTTGGGGTGGAAAAGGGTGGCAACATACCTATTGTTTTTAAAACCCTGTGCTGCTAGTTAGTAACCCATTGCGGGTATGATTGTATAATAATTCCCCCGGGAAAACCCCAGTTGGTTGGTGGATTTGGGATAGGAGGTAATGGTTTAGATTACCCCGAAAGGAGATGGGATTTGTGGACATTGCAATAGAAAAATGGGGGCTTCGGGCAATTGTGGATGCAGATGTAAGGCGGTCTTTTGCCGCAAAAAAACCACCGGCTTTCCTGGATGTAAAGACAGCTCGAAGAGCAAGGAAATTTCACCAATCCCTGCCGGGTTATAAGCCTACTCCCCTGAATAATCTATCTAACTTGGCCCGGGAACTGGGAGTAGGCAATATTTATGTGAAGGATGAATCGGCCCGGTTTGGCCTCAATGCCTTTAAAGTGTTGGGAAGCTCTTATGCCCTGGGGAAGTTAATTGGCCAAAGGTTGGGGATGGAGGATGAGGAATTGACATTTGCCCATCTTTGTTCCCAGGGAATACGGAAAAAATTAGGCCGGGTGACCTTTGCCACGGCTACCGACGGTAACCATGGGCGCGGCGTGGCCTGGACGGCACAACAACTGGGCCAGCCGGCGGTAGTGTATCTGCCCAGGGGTGTAGCCCGATACCGGGTGGAGGCTATTGAGGAAACCGGGGCCAAGGCTGTTGTTACCGATGTAAATTACGACGATACAGTCCGCCTAATTGTGAAGACAGCGGAGGAAAAGGGGTGGCAACTGGTACAGGATACAGCCTGGGAAGGATATGAAGAGATTCCCCGTTGGATTATGCAAGGATATACTACTATGGCGGTGGAAATCGATGATCAGCTAGAAGATTTTGGTTTACCCCGGCCCACCCATGTGTTTTTACAGGCCGGAGTGGGCTCCTTTGCCAGTACGATTCTGGGCTATTTTGTCAACCGGGATGGGGAAGAATACCCCCGGACAATTATTATGGAGCCGGAGAAGGCAGCCTGTATTTTTGCCTCGGCCTTGGCGGGAAAAGAAGAGCCCCAAAGGGTAACCGGGGATCTGACTACTATCATGGCGGGGCTATCCTGTGGTGAACCCAGTCCCCTTGCCTGGAACATTATACACTCCTTTGCCGATGGATATGTGGTCTGCCCCGATTATGTTGCCGCCCAGGGTACCCGCATTTTGGCCCATCCCCTGGGGGATGACCAACGGCTAGTGGCTGGTGAATCGGGTTCGGTGGGGATGGGGTTGCTTTCGCTTTTATTCTCTAAGAGGGAATGTGCCCAACTAAAAGAAAGGCTTGGGCTGGATGAGAGTTCCAGCGTTTTGCTTATTAACACTGAAGGAGATACGGATCCAGTCAATTACCGCCACATTCTTTGGGATGGCAAATATCCCCTTCCCTAGTGCACCAAATTAGGTGATGATTAATGAAACAAAGTGGTGGTAACCCCGGGGACTTTTTTTGAGAGGGAGGTGCGGCAACAGCGGGGGTTTACTGTTGCTGACAAGATGCAGGTATTAGATATCATCTCCAAAAAGCGGGATGGTGGGGAGCTCTCGGAAGCGGAGATTGAATTCCTGATTAGCAAGTATGTTGCCGGGGAAATTCCCGATTATCAAATGGCAGCCTTTCTCATGGCTACTTTTATCCGCGGCATGACTAGGTTAGAAACGGTAGCCCTTACCAAGGCCATGGCCCATTCCGGGGAAATACTGGATTTATCTGCAGTGCCGGGGTGTAAAGTTGATAAACATAGTACCGGTGGTGTGGGGGACAAGGTCACTCTGGTAGTAGCACCGCTGGTGGCGGCTGCCGGAGTGCCGCTAGCTAAAATGTCTGGACGGGGGTTGGGCCACAGTGGTGGAACCATTGACAAACTGGAGGCAATTCCTGGGTTTCAGTCGGTACTATCCAAAGGGGAATTTATTGCTAACGTGGAGAGAATAGGTTTGGCCCTGACGGGGCAAAGGGAAAATTTGGCCCCGGCCGATAAAAAAATCTATGCCTTGCGTGATGTAACGGCCACGGTGGCCAGCATCCCCCTTATCGCCAGTTCCATTATGTCCAAAAAAATTGCCGCCGGCGCCAATGCCATTGTCCTGGATGTTAAGTGTGGTTCTGGTGCCTTTATACCCGATTTGGATGGGGCCCGGGCCTTGGCCAAGGCCATGGTGGATATAGGTACCGATGTAGGACGTCACACGGTGGCTGTGATCAGCAATATGGATCAACCCTTGGGCAAGGCCGTGGGCAATGCCTTGGAGGTAAAGGAAGCCCTTATGACACTAGAGAATAAGGGGCCGGCTGATGTTACTAGGTTGTCCTTAATCCTGGGTGGGCTAATGCTGTTTTTAGCCGGGAAGGTGGAAGATCCCCATCTGGGGGAACAGGTTCTGAAAAACATTCTGGCCACCGGTGGGGCCCGGCAAAAATTTCGGGAGTTTGTAGCCACCCAGGGTGGTACTGTAAGGGTGCTGGATAATCCAGCATTATTGCCCTCGGCCCCCTTTAAACTTCCGGTGCTAGCCCCTGCAACAGGTTATATTGCCAAGTTACGGGCAGACATAATCGGCCGCACATCTATGGCCCTGGGGGCTGGGCGGCGAAAAAAGGATGATAGCATTGACCGGGCAGTGGGAATTGTGCTTGAAGGGAAGATTGGTGATTATGTCCAGGAGGGCCAGCTGCTGGCGGTGGTTCATGCTGGCAATGAAAATACTGGGCGGGAGGCGGTAGGGCAGGTGCTCCGGGCTTACAGCATTGTTCCCCGGCCGGTTGCACCACCGCCCTTAATTTACGAGGTCATTTAAAGTTAAACGAAAAAAGCTCCCTCGCCCTTGATTTTCACAGCCCAATCAGGTATAATGTTGCCACAAGGCGAGGTCGGGGTATAGCTCAGTTTGGTAGAGCGCTAGCATGGGGAGCTAGAGGCCAGCGGTTCAAGTCCGCTTACTCCGACCATTTATTATCTTGATAGGCCAAAAGCAGGTGCAACCTGCTTTTTTAATTTACAGCCCGACTTGTCCCTAGTCTGGTATAGTACAGCCCGGGACCGTCGGGTATGGGTTCCCGGCTGTTTTTGTATTTTTAGATGTATTTAGCGGGTATACTTCTTAATGGGATAATAAGAATTAAGTAACTGCCGGGTATTGCCCTCCCTCCGCTGAATCTTAAATAGGCGGGATGATAATCAAGATGGCCTGTGGCATATCCGGGGGGCTGACAAGATATGTTTTGCAAGTATGGTTGAGCAGTTGCAGAATTAAATTGCCTTCCATAGACCAACACACTTCAGGGGGAATTCCCATTGCCCCACAAGGTTATACACTTATTAAGTATTGCCGCCGGGGGAATCTACCGCCATGTTTTTGATCTTAGCCAGGGGTTAGACCGGGGGGTGTTTTCCCCGGTCGTGGTGGCCTCACGGTATAATACTTGGTTAGATAAGCCCCCCGGGCGGGGTGTTAAGGTTATTCCCCTTGATATCTGCCGGCGGGAGAATCCCCTGTTGCCGACGGGGGATTTGCTAAAATTAATATATTTTTTTCAGGAGGAAAAAATAAAGATACTGCATGTACACGGTTTTCGGGCTGCCTTCTGGGGTAGAGTGGCCGCCCGGCTGGCCGGGGTACCAGTTGTTATTTACACCGTACATAATTTTCCTGTCAATAGGGCCGCCATTGTATATGGCATCGAAGGATTATTAGCTAATTGGACTACCCATATAATTACGGTATCTGGTGCCTTGCAGGGGAAACTTATCCAGCGGGGTATTCCTTCCGGGAAGGTGACAACTATCCACAATGGTGTTAAGGCGGCAGAGGTACCGGAGGCTATTATTAAAACTAAAACCAGACGGTATTATAACATCGGCACTGTTGGCCGCCTGGTAGAATTAAAGGGTATTGAGTATTTTCTCCGGGCGGCTGCCACCGTGGCTGCTGTTGAACCCCGGGCCAGGTTCTATGTTATTGGCGATGGTCCCCGACGAAGCCGCCTGCAGGTCCTGGCCCATAAGCTGTCTTTAGACGGTGTGGTGTTTTTTACTGGCCATGTGGATAATATGGATAGGTGGTGGCAGGGCCTGGACGTTCTAGTTTCTTGTTCCCTCCAGGAAGGACTGGGTTTAAGTATTTTGGAAGCAATGGCGGCTTCTATTCCGGTCGTCGGCACCCGGGTGGGGGGGATACCAGAGCTTATTACCAATGGACTAAATGGTGTTTTGGTTAGACCGAGGGATAGTCAGGCCCTGGCCACTGCAATTTTAGATCTGCTCTTTAATCGCGACTGGAGAACCAGCTTGGGTAGAAGGGGCAGGGAAAAGGTTTTGGAAAAATTCACCTTGGAGAAAATGGTTACGGCTGTGGAAGGGATCTATCACCAATCATTGCAGAATCTAGGAAGTAAAGTGAATGAGTAGACGGTTATCTTTTATACTTATTGTAATTGGCCTTCTGTGCCTGATGGGCTTTTGGCAGCCGGGGTCGATCAATGCTGCTGGTAGAGATAAGAGGGTGATAGTTTTTGTTCTAGATTCCATTAGTATAACGGATTTGTGTGCGGCTATGACCCCTACTATTGATATGCTTATTGATGTGGGTGCCATGGGTCTAATGAATACAAGCACCTACTCAGGCTCGGCCCGAAATGCTGCCCACTTAACAATAGGGGCGGGGGCCCGGGCCAGTGGTGGTGATGGCCTGGAACCGGCCTTGGAAATTGGAGAGGAGTGGGGGGGGATCCCGGCGGGGGAGGTATACCGTAACCGGATGGGGCTGATACCCGGGGGTAATATTGTTCACTTGGGCATGGCTGAGATTATCGCTGGCAATAGTGGCCTGGCGGCGACGGTTTTACCCGGCGCCCTGGGGCAGACCCTTGCCGATGCTGGCTATACAAGCAGTTTGCTGGGTAATAGTGATGTTCCCGGTATGCCAAGGCGCCCGGCGGCGGGTATAGTAATTGACTTCACCGGTGTGGTAAAAGATGGTGCTATCGGATCGGATCTTTTGGGGGAAAATGCCACAGCCCCCTATGGTTTGGAAACGAACATTAATTCTTTACTGGGGGCCCTACATAAAACAACGGATAGTTCTTTACTGGTAATAGAGTGGGGGGATACCGCCCGGGTTGATGGTTATAGTAGATATTTGCTCCCGGAAGTGGCCGTTGCAGCCCGGCGTCGGGCCGTAGAAAGGGCTGATGAGTTTCTGGGGGAATTATTAAAAGGCTTGGATCTGGAAGAAACACTACTTTTACTCCTTACCCCCTCACCGGCGATAGGTGGTTATCAAAAAGGAGAACGATTGACACCAATAATAATGGCCGGGGCGGGTACTGGCACCGGTCTATTATCATCACCCACAACCCGGCGGGCTGGGCTGGTGGCCAACGTAGATGTTGCCCCCACCATTATCCGCTTTTTCCAACTAGCTCCACCCTCTACTATGATGGGTAGACCGATGAAGATTGTCCCGGGAGATAATGCACCTGAAACCCTTTCTGCCCTGGGAGATATTTTCCAAAGGAATTTTGCCTTCCGGCCTATCGTGATCAGGACTTATATTATCTTCATTATTGCAGTTCTTGCCGGTACTACCGGGGCCATCTACCGGCCGGGGAGATGGAATTCCCTTGGAGCCCAACTCCTAATTGCTGTTGCTGCTGTTCCCTTGATACTGCTGCTGCTCCCCCTACTAGCACTAAGAAAGTTGGATATTACACTGTTGGTAATAGCTATTACTACATTTTTGCTGGTTAAACTGGTCTACCGGAAAAAAAACAACCCCCAGCCCTTTATTGTTTTGGGTCTACTTACCGTGGGCTTGCTGTGGTTGGATTTAGTTTTGGGCCAATCCTTATTGCTTAAATCCCTTTTGGGGTACTGTCCCATCAGCGGTGCCCGCTACTATGGAATGGGGAATGAATACATGGGCCTGTATCTGGGGGCGGGATTAATTGGCTGGAGTGGGTTGGCGGGGGAGATAAATACCGCTGGCAGGCGGATAAATCCTTTTTTTATTGTCCTGCCCGGTTATTTATTCTTGTTACTGTTTATAGCCTCTCCCCGCCTGGGGGCCAATTTTGGAGGCACAATTGCCACCATGTGGGGGGGTGGTACTACTATCATTTGCTTACAAAAACAAAGGGCACGAAGGAGGCAATTGCTTATTTGGGTTCTGGGGGGAGTGCTGTTATTGATAGCCCTTGGATGGGGGGATTATTCTTTGGCTGGTGATGGGGCATCACACCTGGGGCGAACAATTGGCCTAATTATTGGGGCTGGCCCCCGGGAGTTGCTGTTAATAATTCAACGTAAAGTGGGAATGAACCTGAAACTGTTAAAATATTCTTGGTGGAGTTTGGTAATATTGGCTGTACTGATCCTTTTTATTCTACTCTCCTATCGCCCCCCCCGTCTTTTAAAGGATTTAGCCCGAGAATTCCCCGCCCTATGGGCAGGTTTTATCGGCAGTGGGATAGGGGCCTTTGTGGCATTTTTAGTGAATGATTCCGGGGTCGTTGCCGGGGCAACAGTCTTGATTTTTCCTGTGACTACACTTTTGTTTTTACTGCTGCAGGCCGGGGGCAAAACCTAGATAATGCTCAATACTAGGCATTGCATATGCAATTAGTAGTAACCTATTATTACCCCGGCCTACTTGGATTACAATTGCTGAATTCCGGGGTAATCGGTTTTTGAGGAGGAAATGGCGGGAGATAGGAAGAATTTAGTATAGAAATCTGGAGCAGGCTATAGGTATTACGGCCAATTAAAGAACCGAATACATAGGGGAGGTAAAAAGATGAATAGAAGTAGAGACTTATTGCGGGAATTAACTGCTGCAGCGGGCGTATCGGGATTTGAGGGTGAGGTGAGGCGGATAATGCGGGAACGATTGGCCCCCCTGGCCCACATTGAGCTGGATCGCTTGGGGTGCATCATTGCCCAAAAAACCGGTGATAGGGAAAACCCCACAGTAATGCTGGCTGCCCACATGGACGAAATAGGTTTTATGGTAAAGGCTATTACTGCGGATGGTTTTTTACGCTTTACCCCCTTGGGTGGCTGGCCGGAACAGGTCCTTTTGGCCCAAAGGGTCATCATAAAAGGTAGGAATGGCGATGTACCTGGTGTCATTGGTTCTAAACCGCCCCATCTGATGGACCGGGAAGAGCGGAAAAAGATGGTGAAAATTAAGGATATGTTTATTGATGTGGGGGCCAAGGATAGGAAGGAAGTTGACTCTTTTGGGATTAGACCCGGGGATCCGATTGTCCCGGTGGAGAGTTGGGAGGCAATGAAAAACGAAAAATTTATAATGGCCAAAGCTATAGATGATCGGGCGGGCTGTGGCCTTTTGATAGAGGTATGTGAAAAATTAAAGGACAATGATCATCCCAACACTCTTTATGCCGTCGGTACGGTCCAGGAGGAGGTTGGCACCAGGGGGGCGGCGACCAGTGTGGCAGTAATTGATCCTGATGTTGCTTTGGTTTTGGATGTCAGTATTGCCACAGATGTACCTGGTTTGAAGGAAGAGGTTGAGGGAAAACTGGGTCAGGGGCCTACCATCGGCTTATACGATTCCTCCATGATACCGAATATTAAGTTGCGGGATCTTTGTATACAGACAGCGAAGGAGTATAATATTCCCTATCAATATTCTATTATGGAGGGTGGCGGTACTGATGGGGGCAGAATACACCTTCATGGTACCGGGGTCCCCAGCCTGGTTATTGGTGTCCCAGTTCGCTATATCCATAGCCATGTGGGTATTATGCACCTCGACGATTACCTGTGGGCCCGCCAGCTCTTGGTTGAATTGATAAAAAAATTAGATACTGAGACTACAAAAAATCTAATAAAGTAAGATATTTAGCCAATATACAGGGTTAACCAAATTTATGATAGAATGGTACTGGGGTTGGGATCGGAAGGAAGCATATATAGATATTTCGGGTATTACAGGGTACCTGAAGGGTAATAAAAGGAGGAACAAGCCCATTGTTGCTAATCCCGGGGCTTTTCGGCCTGCTGGTGGGTAAAATCAAAGGGGGGAGGGTTGCAAATTTAGCCTCCCTGCATTTCAAGGGGCTTTATATGCTCTACATTGCCCTAATATTACAGTTTTTTGTCAGCAAGGCAATGGTGGGAAAATGGAATCCCTATGTTATGGTTGTATCTTATTTGTTGCTCCTAATTTCCCTGGGGGGCAACCTTCACCTGCCGGGGATGCATCCTATCTTTATGGGCACTTTTTTCAATGCCCTGGTTATAGCGGCCAATGGGGGGCAAATGCCCGTTGCCCTGGAATTTTTGGGACTGCCCCTTGAACCGGAAATGTTAGCTGCTCTGCGGGGAAAACACACCTTGTTGACGGCAGCTACTAAACTTCCCCTCCTGGCCGACATCATTCCCTTAAAGATTGCCCCGATATCTTACTATCGCCTCTACAGTATTGGTGATATTTTACAGATGGTAGGCATTTTTTACCTTTTGCAAGGGGGAATGCAAAGAACCAGCTCTGATAATTGGGCGAAGGGTGGGGTAGGGGAGCTAAAAAGGGATAATATGGGTACCTTAAATAATTCCGGTGTAAATAAGTAAGGGCAATAGCGGCGGGATACGGTTGTAGGGGGCTTTTATTTTTCTTATGGCAGGATTCCCTTTGCCCATGGAGAAAGATTATGTGTCGAGCATTTTAGCTCCTGTCGGAGATGCATCATCATGGTCTTTATTATACCGGTATTTTCCTGTTCATGACACATATAATTATTATAACTTCTTGACTTAACCCCCGAAGGGGATGAGTTGGGGAAAGGTAACTAGTCAGTAGGTTTCCGAACCATCCCCATCGGGGCAGTGTTATGTCCACCTGTGAAGTGCTAGTGCCATAAGGGGGAATTAATTTGCGAAAAATTAAAGTTGGTGTTATTTTTGGTGGTAGATCGGGTGAACATGATGTTTCTTTAATGTCTGCCACCTCGGTCCTGAAGGCCATGGATAAGAATAAATATGAAGTGATTCCCATTGGTATCACCACGGAAGGGCGTTGGATTACGGAGGGTGATCCCCTTTTACAGTTGAAAGAAAAGGATTTTTCCGCCGGTGGCTCTATCCCGGTTAACTTGTTGGAAAAAATGGATGTGGCCTTTCCTGTTCTTCACGGCCCTTATGGTGAAGATGGTACTATTCAGGGTTTATTTGAAATGTTGAACATCCCCTATGTCGGCGCCGGGGTCGCCGGCTCTGCCGTTGGGATGGATAAAAGGATGATGAAACAGATCTTTTTACAATCAGGTTTACCGACTGCTGATTATGTTACATTTTTACGCCGGCAATGGGAGGAAGACAAGGGTGAGGCTATTCGCCTGGTGGCGGAAAATATCGGATTTCCTTGTTTTGTAAAGCCGGTCAACATGGGTTCTAGTGTTGGGATCAGCAAGGTAAAGGAACGGGAACAGTTAGTAGAGGCAGTGGAGCTGGCTTGCAAATACGATGGGGAAATAATTGTGGAGGAGTACATTAATTGCCGGGAGATAGAATGTAGTGTTTTGGGGAATGACAAACCCCGGGCCTCTCTTCCCGGGGAGGTGGTACCCCACCTAGAGTTCTATGACTATGAAGCAAAGTATACCGATGGTTTAACCGACCTTTTGCTGCCCGCCCCCCTTTCTCCGGAAGAAACGGAAAAGGTGCAGGAACTGGCGATAACCGCCTTTCTGTCGGTAAATGCTTGCGGAATGGCCCGGGTTGATTTATTCCTTGACAAGGTTTCGGGTCAATTCTATGTGAATGAACTGAACACACTCCCTGGTTTTACACAGTTTAGCATGTACCCTAAAATGTGGGAGATCACTGGCCTTGGTTATTCTGACTTGATTACAGAATTAATAGATTTGGCACTGGAAAGATTTGCTGAAAAACAGCGTAACCTGATCAGCTGGTAATAATATTAGTTTCGCTCTTTTATGGATGGGTAGGGGGGATGAAGGCAATTGGTGGATCTTGATATTTTACGCCGCCTTTCGGAAGAAGCCGGGGTATCAGGTTCAGAGCTGAAGGTGGCGGAGGTAATTATGGAAGCATTACGCCCCTATACCGACAGTGTGGCTAGGGATATATTGGGCAATGTGATTGCCCTCAAGAAGGGGGAAGGGGGCCAACCCCGCCCCCGGGTGTTGTTGGCAGCCCATATGGATGAGATTGGCCTTATGGTTACCAGGGTGGAGGAGGGGGGATTTTTACGATTTACCACCGTAGGAGGAGTGGATGTACGGACCCTTTTGGGACAAGAAGTTATTGTCCACGGGGTACACTCTTTGCCGGGGGTCATCGGAGCAAAACCGCCCCACCTCCAGACACCGGACCAAAGAAAGGAGACAATTACAGGGGAGAAATTGTATATAGACACCGGGTTTAAAGACAAGGAAAAATTGGAGCAGATAGCTCCCATTGGTACTGTGGCCACAATAGATAGGAACTTGCAATTACTTACCGAGGGGCGCGTGGCCGGAAAGGCATTGGATAATAGGGCTGGGGTTATGGTACTGCTAGGATGCCTGCAGGAATTAATGGGCATTAAACACTGTGCTGATGTGTATGGGGTGGCAACCATCCAAGAGGAAGTGGGGATTAGGGGTGCCATCACCAGTACTTATAAGATCAATCCAGATTTGGGCATTGCTATAGATGTCTGCCACGGTGATATGCCCGGCACCCGGGGGGACGAAGGATATCCCCTTGACAAGGGTCCGGCCATTGGTTGTGGGCCCCATGTGCATCACCAGCTCTTTAGGGCTCTGAAGGATAGTGCCGAAAGGGTGGGTATTTCCTATCAGATAGAACCCTCACCAACTCCGGCGGGAACCGATGCCTGGGGAATCCAGATTGCCCGCAGTGGAATCCCGACGGCACTAATTTCAATTCCCCTGCGCTATATGCACACATCAGTGGAAACCATATCCACAAGGGATCTTTATGAAACTACCCGCCTGCTAGTGGCCTTTATCCAAGGTCTGAAGTCTTCCTTTGTGGAGGGATTATTGTGTTACTAAAAAGACTATCTGCGGCCTTTGGACCACCCGGGCAAGAGGGTGAGGTCCGGGACCTGTTGCGACGGGAAATAGGCCCCTATGTAGATAAGATCTGGACCGATGCTTTGGGTAACCTCTTGGCGGAAAAAAAGGGATTGGAAGAAGGGGCTCCCCGGGTTATGTTAACAGCCCATATGGATGAGGTTGCCCTTATGATAACCCATATAGAAGATACCGGCCTTCTGCGGTTTAAAACCATGGGGGGCATTGACCAAAGAATATTAGTTTCCAAACCGGTTGTGGTGGGTGTGAAAAAAGTGCCGGGGGTTATAGGGTCGAAGGCGATACACCTGGTGACACCGGAGGAAAGGAAGAGGGCCTTCATGCTGCGGGATCTTTACCTAGACATCGGGGCCAGCTCCAGGGAAGAGGCAGAAAAACTGGTGACAGTTGGTGAAGGTGCAGTTTTTAACTCCTCTTTTTGCCTCCTAGGTGACAATCGGGTCCGGGCTAAGGCTTTAGACGACCGGGTGGGATGTTCTGCCTTGGTGGAGATTTTGCAAAGACAGTATCCGGTGACTTTAATCGCTGCCTTTACGGTACAGGAAGAGGTGGGCCTTAGGGGTGCTAGGGTGGCAGCCTTTGGCAAGGATATTGATTTAGCCCTTGTTTTGGAAGCAACTATGGCCTTTGATGTGCCTGATTCCAAACCCCATGAGACGGTGACCTACCTTGGAGGGGGCCCGGCCTTGACAATTATGGATCGCACCCTCATTGCTGATCCTGCTTTGCTTGCTTCTTTGAGGAAAACGGCTCGGGAACGGAAAATTCCCTATCAACTACGCCGAACCGGTACCGGGGGAACCGATGGTGGGGCTATCCATCTTACAGAAGATGGAATACCCACGGTGGTGATGGCTGTCCCCTGTCGTTATCTGCACTCTCCGGCTTCAGTCATAGAATTAAGTGACTACCACCATTTGGTGGATCTGACAAGTGCATTCTTGTCGGAGCTGACGGAAGGGAGGGCTGACAAATAATGAAAAACATATTGCAACGGCTAATATATGCCTTCGGACCCTCGGGAAAGGAGGAGGAGATCCGTTCAGTTTTGAAAGAAGAACTGGCTGTTACAGGCCTGCAACTAAAGACCGATGCCCTGGGGAATTTGATTGCTACCAAGCCGGGACAGGGTGGGCGCCTTATGTTGGCAGCCCATATGGATGAGATCGGTCTTTTAGTAACCCATATAGATGATAAGGGTTTCCTTCGCTTTGCCCCCATTGGGGGCCAGGACCCCAGGAATCTCCTCGGCTCCCGGGTGGTATTTGCCGATGGGACCATGGGCACAATTGGTGCTGAAACAATCAAGGAAGCTAAAGACCTAAAGATAGACAAACTTTTTCTTGATATAGGTGCTGCCACCAGCGCCCAAGCCGAAGAAATAGTTCAAATTGGTTCCCCGGCGGTCTTTGCTCCTCATTTTAGCCATCAGGGGGATCGAATTATCGGTAAATCCCTTGATAACAGGGCCGGTTGTGCACTATTGCTGGCAGTCATCAGGGATCTGCCCCCGGTTGACTACCACCTGGATTTTGTTTTTACGGTGCAAGAAGAAGTGGGTCTACGGGGTGCCCGAACGGCGGCCTATCATCTTCATCCGGATCTGGCCTTGGCTGTGGATGTAACGCGAACCGGGGATACTCCTGAATCACCGCCTATGGCGGTTGAATTGGGTAAGGGACCTGCTATAAAAATTAAGGACACTTCCCTCATCAGCCATCCCCGGGTCCGGGACCTGTTAAAGGAGACTGCCCACTCCAGGGGAATTCCCTTCCAATTGGAAGTTCTTGCCCGGGGGGGCACTGATGCCGGGTCCATTCATTTGAGCCGGGAAGGTGTTCCCAGTGGCGTCATTTCAATTCCCACCCGTTATGTGCACAGCCCGGCAGAGGTAATAGATTATCGGGACTTAACAAATGCTGCCAGCCTCTTATCTGCCTTTATGCAGCAGGAGCAATTATTTCCAGATTTATAAAGTTAATCACCAGTTCTATGGAGGGTCTTTATTTTCCCGGCCGGTTTTCTTCCCGGGGAAAGGAAATACCTTACCGGAAGGCGAATATCAATCCCAGGGATGCAAAAGGAGAAATTGAATAAGGGGGAGATTTTATTGAAAGAGTTTGGGATCCAACAATTGCGAAATGTGGGTTTGATATCCCACGGCGGTGCTGGCAAAACTACTTTAACTGAAGCAATGCTCTTTAATTCCGGCGCTACAGATCGCCTGGGCCGCGTGGATGATGGTTCTTCGGTAATTGATTACGATCCAGATGAAATAAAAAGAAAGATTACCCTTAATACCACCTTAGCCCCTTGCCAATGGCGGGGAAACAAGATCAATGTGGTTGACACACCGGGGTATGCGGATTTTGTCGGTGATGTCAAGGGTTCACTGCGGGTGGTAGATGGGGCTATTGTTCTGGTTTGTGCTGTCTCTGGTGTTGAAGTACAGACAGAAAAAGTATGGCACTATGCGGATAAGTACAATTTGCCCAGACTTGTTTTTGTTAATAAATTAGAGCGGGAGAATGCTAATTTTTTCAAGGCTCTGCAGCAAATCCAGGAACAATTGTCTGGAAAAGCCGTTGCTTTGAATATCCCCCTTGGTAGTGAGGATAATTTTAAGGGAATTATTGACTTGGTGAACATGCAGGCCCTCATTTATGATAATGAAAAGGGTAAAGGATTTACCACTGCCGAAATACCGGCGGAGCTCCGGGGGGAAGCGGAAGAATATAGGGAAAAATTAATTGAGGCTATTGCAGAAACCGACGATGAATTGGTTATGAAGTATTTGGAGGGTGAATCCTTCACCCCGGAAGAAATTAATGCGGGCCTGCGGGCGGGCACCCTGGCCCATGATATTGTCCCTGTCCTCTGTGGTTCTGCCTTGGCCAACATGGGCCTAGAACCACTTTTGGATACCGTTGTGGCCTGTTTGCCCTCCCCCGGAGATGTTGACGCTGTTGTTGGCAGTGACCCGGACACAGAGGAGGAAGTGGAGGTTGAATTGAGTAAGGATGGTCCTCTGGCAGCCCTGGTATTTAAGACCATGGCCGATCCCTTTGTCGGCAAGCTGACTTACTTCCGGGTTTATTCCGGGGTGTTTAACTCCGATAGTCAGGTTTACAATGTTAGTAAAAAAAAGATGGAACGGGTGGGACAACTGTTTATTCCCCGCGGCAAGGAACAGGTGGCGGTAAGGCACATTTCCGCCGGCGATATAGGTGCGGTGGCCCGGTTGCAAGAAACAAGTACTGGGGATACCATTGGTGAAAGGGATAGGCCAATTTTGCTGGCCCCGATTGAATTTCCCCGCCCTTCGTACTCTGTAGCCCTTTTTGCCAAATCCAAGGGGGACGAAGATAAACTTGGCACCGGATTGGGAAGGCTGATGGAGGAGGATCCAACCCTCACCGTAGCCCAAAATACTGAAACCAGGGAACTCATTCTCTCGGGTATGGGTGATGTTCACCTTGATGTAACCCTGGAACGTTTAAAGCGGAAGTTCGGAGTAGAAGTAGATACGAAGGAACCCAAGATACCCTTTAGGGAGACTATCCGCAAGGCGGTAAAAGTTGAGGGTAGACACAAAAAACAAACCGGTGGGCACGGACAATATGGACATGTTTATATTGAAATGGAACCCTTAGCCGAAGGGGAAGGGTTTGTTTTTGAGGAAAGTATTTTTGGCGGTGCTGTTCCTAGACAGTACATCCCGGCTGTGGAAAAGGGTATCCGGGAGGCTATGGAGGAAGGTATTTTGGCCGGATATCCGGTGGTGGATTTTAAGGTCAACCTCTATGATGGCTCCTATCACAGTGTCGATTCTTCGGAAATGGCCTTTAAAATAGCGGCCATACAGGCTTTCCGGAAGGCAATGGAAGAAGCTCAACCGGTATTGTTAGAACCCATAATGAATCTGGAGGTACTGGTACCGGATGCCTACATGGGTGATGTTATAGGTGACCTCAACTCTAAGCGGGGCAGGATCCTGGGGATGGAACCCCAAGATGGGGAACAGCTGGTAAAGGCCCAGGCCCCCCTGACGGAATTATCCAAGTATGCTATTGATTTGAGATCCCTCACCCAGGGCCGGGGAAGTTTTGAAATGTCCTTTGACCACTATGAAGAAGTGCCAGCCCGTACTGCTGAAAATATTATCGTCCAAGCCCAGAAGGAAAGAGAAGGGGATTAGGGCCGGGGGTGGGGAGGAAGGTGCCATGCACATACTAGTGACCAATGATGATGGTATTAATGCATCTGGAATAATTAGCCTTGTTAGTGAATTCACCCCCATTGCCAAGGTAACTGTTGTGGCCCCGGATCGGGAACGCAGTGCTACCGGCCATGCTATTACCTTCCATAAACCACTGCGGGCCGAGGAAGTTCAGCTGGATGTGGAGGGGGGAGGAAGGGCTTGGGCCGTCAATGGAACGCCCAGCGATTGTGTTAAGCTGGCCATAAAGGCTCTGCTCCCTGAGCCCCCCGATCTAATTGTCTCCGGGATAAACCGGGGCCCAAATCTGGGAACAGATGTCTTATATTCAGGAACCGTGTCTGCAGCCATTGAGGGCATCTTATTTGGTATTCCTTCCATTGCCGTTTCCCTGGCGGCCTTTACCGAATGTTCCTTTGCTACTGCCGCCCATATTACCAGAACCTTAATTCATCAAATAGGGGGCAGATCCCTACCCCCCCACACTTTATTGAATGTCAATATTCCCCCGCTACCATTGCATAAATTGCGCGGTATAAAGATATCACGCCTTGGGTTTAGGGAGTATAAAAACATTTTTGAAGAAAGGCGCGATCCCCGGGGACAAATTTATTATTGGCTGGGGGGGCAAGTGGTGGATTGTGATGAGGAATCGGTAGAGGTTGATATTGGAGCGGTTAAAAAGGGGTATGTTTCTATAACTCCGGTCCATTTTGATCTGACCAATTATGAACTATTGGAGGAAGTCAAAACCTGGGATCTTTCTCTTTAGGCCAACTGGCACGGAGGAGGGAAATTGAAATGCACCCTATCTGGTGGGAAGATGGAAAGGTAGTATTAATCGATCAAACCCGGCTCCCCCACCGACGGGAAAACATTTGTTGCTCTACTTACCGGGAGGTGGGTGAAGCAATTAGGGGGATGCAGGTCCGGGGAGCACCGGCCCTGGGGGTGGCGGCCGCCTTTGGCTTCGTTTTGGCTGCCCGGGAATATGCAAACTTGTCCCGGGAATTGTTTCATAAACGGTTAGATGAGGTTGCCACCGCCTTGGCTGCCACACGGCCAACGGCGGTTAACCTTTTCTGGGCCCTGGACAGAATGCAGAAGGTCGCTGCCGAATATGTTGGCACTGATCCGCATATAATCGCTAATGAGTTGGAAAAAGCTGCCTTGGAATTGGCTACAGAAGACCGGGAAAACAATCGTCTGATTGGCAGATTTGGCCTTCAATTGGTTTGTCCCAATGCATGTATCCTCACCCACTGTAATGCTGGAGCCCTGGCAACGGCAGGCTATGGAACCGCCTTGGGAGTTATCCGGGCCGCCCAGGAGGCAGGAAGGGTGGAGCGGGTCTATGTAGATGAAACGAGACCCCTATTGCAGGGTGCCCGTCTGACCGCCTACGAACTGCTAGAAGAAGGTATCCCAACTACTCTTATAACGGATAGTATGGCCGGTTACGTCCTACAACAGGGAATGGTGGACCTGGTTATAGTGGGGGCTGATCGAATTGCCGCTAATGGCGATGTGGCCAATAAAATTGGTACATACAGCCTGGCTGTTTTAGCCCAAGCAAATGATGTCCCCTTTTATGTGGCTGCCCCAGTATCAAGCTTTGATTTCCAACTTACCAACGGCGCACAAATTCCCATCGAAGAAAGAAGGCCCCAAGAGGTAACCCATTTTAGAGGGCAACCTGCTGCCCCAGTTGGGGTAGATGTCTTCAACCCAGCCTTTGATGTTACCCCAGCTGAATATATAACTGCCATTATAACTGAGGTGGGAATATTGAAACCGCCTTATAAGGTGGGAATTGAGGAGTTAAAGGTACAGAGCAGAATGAAGGATGGCAATGGATAGTAGACAATGGGAAGATGGGAGGGGAGAGGGTGTCTGATTTATTGATCTCGGGGGGTACTGTAATTCCTGTAACCAAAGAAGGATGCCTATATGATCCGGGGGAAGTTGCCATCCGGGGCAATGAGATATTGTATGTGGGGTCACCGGGGGGGAACCTACCCCAGGACTGGCAACCTCAACGGATAATCAGGGCCGAAGGGAAACTCATCTTGCCCGGTTTTATTAATAGCCATACCCATGCCGCCATGAGCCTCTTCCGTGGCTATGGCGATGATCTTCCTTTACAGGAATGGCTAGAAAAGAAGATCTGGCCCGTGGAAAAAAGATTAACACCGGATGCCGTCTATTGGGGAACAATGCTGGCCATAGCTGAAATGTTGTTGGCTGGTGTTACAACTTTTGCCGACATGTACTTCTTCCCGGAGGCCATTGCCCAGGCAGTGGCGGACACCGGGATTAGGGCCTCTATTGCCCTCGGTTTGCTAGGGGTCCAATCTGATTCCGCCGCCAACTTAGAAAGAGCCATCCGGTTTTGCAGTGAATGGGATGGCGGTGCTTCGGGAAGAATTACCACCATGTTGGGTCCCCATGCTCCCTACACTTGCCCCCCGAAATTTTTGCAGAGGGTACTGGATGCCGCCCGGAAATTAGGGGTCGGCGTGCATATTCATTTAGCGGAGACAGAGGCGGAAGTGGGGGATATAAAAAAAGAATATGGCCTAAGCCCAATTGCTTACTTTTTTGCCCAGGAACCCGGCGATCTACACATACTGGCGGCCCACTGTGTACATGTGGATGAATTGGATATGAATATGCTGGCTGCAGGCAAGGTTCATGTGTCCCATAACCCGGGCAGCAACCTGAAATTGGCAAGTGGCATTGCCCCCATACCCCAATTACTGGCAAAAGGAGTACCGGTGGCCTTAGGTACTGATGGGGCCAGCAGTAATAATAATTTGGACCTGTTGGAGGAAGCACGGTTGGCGGCTCTTATCCATAAGGGTTATAGTGGGCAGCCTACGGTAATACCGGCCAGAAAAGCACTGGAAATGGCCACCGTTAATGGTGCTGCCGCCCTGGGATTAGCCGGACAGTGTGGCTCTTTGAAAGCAGGAATGAAGGCAGATATAATACTGATGGACCGGGAAAAACCCCATATGTATCCGGCAATCAACCCCCTTTCGGCATTGATATACAGTGCCAGGAGCAGTGATGTTGATATGGTGATAGTTGATGGCCAGATCCTGGTTGAAGGTGGACAACTTTGCAAGTTGGACCTGGAAAAAATTATGGTCACGGCTGAAAAACATTCAAAAAAATTGTTTACAAGCTAGCCAACAGGAAATCAATTTGCGTTTATATCGCCCCAGTTTGCCAGGGGGAATAAATTAGAGTGCATTGGTATTGGATAGATACTGATAGTATTGCAAATAGTCCTGCAATGGGATTGCTTGTTCCAGCACTTGTACCTACAAGTACGTACCACTTCACTAATTTCTTCCCGGGGAGGGACTTCTAGCCCTTCTGTTTCCCGTCTTGATTTATTTTCTTTAATTATTTCTCACTGGCGGAAGGATATTGGGATTTTATAACGAATAGTAGTAATGTAATGAGTTTTGCAAATTGACCCTCACGCAACATTAATAATAATCGAACTACGGAGGTGTAAATAATGCACCCGGTTATCGGCATCACCTGCGCCCTCCAAAAGCCGGATGGCACAGGACCGGTACCTACCAGCTTGACACCCAACTATTATGTGAACAGTGATTACTGTACGGCCGTGGAAGAGGTTGGCGCGATTCCCGTCCTAGTACCGATGGTGCAAAACAAAACTGTAATTGCCAAAATGCTAAAAAATTTAGACGCTATTATTTTTTCTGGGGGAGGCAACGCATTACCAAAGGAGGTGACCGAACAACCCTACCTACCTAGTCTGGCGGAACAAAATCCGGAACGCTATCGTTTTGATTCCTATCTTATTCAACAGGTGCTGGACCTGGACATGCCTATGATAGGGATCTGCCGCGGACATCAGATGATCAATGAAGTAATGGGCGGAACAATCTATTCCAAGATCCAGACCGAGATTCCTGGGGCAAAATCCCATCATCAAGGGGATGTTTCGGGCGCGAAAGCCTGGCATGCAATAGACATCACGGAGGAATCTAAATTATCCCATATTTTAGGGGAAAATAATATTGAAGTAAACAGTTTCCATAATCAATCTGTTTTTAAGGAAGGCAAGGGTCTAAAAATAGTAGCCCGGGCCCCCGATGGTGTGGTAGAGGCTATAGAAAGCCGGGAACATTCTTTTGTTTTTGGAGTGCAATTTCATCCGGAGAAAATGCGGGATGAAGCCTTTTCCCAAAGATTTTTTACTGCCTTTAGAGAAGCGGCCAATAATTATCGGGACTCAAAGGAACCAAATAGATAAATAAGTGCGGATCCCCGGTAGGTCGGGCCAATACTGGACAAATATGATATAATCCGTATAGAAAAAAACCAGCGACTATTTACTCGTCCTTGAACTTATGGGCCTGGTATTTCCGGGTACTTACAAATAAAAATAAAGGAGGGATAATGAGGGGGAACGAAGGTAGATACAAGGCATTGAGTATTCTGTCTCAAAAGGAGGTATATTAGTGGACAGAAAATGGTTAATTGTGGTTGCTTTTGTGCTGATTGCAGCCCTTTTTGGGGGAGTATTGGGCGGATGCGGGCCAGCAGACGAAGTAGAAGAAGAGGAACCTAAAACACTTATCGTCGGCTTAGCCCAGTCGGTTCTTACCCTAGATCCGGCCATGCATAGGGATCGGACATCAGAAACAGTTATCAGGAATATGTTTGACGGCTTGGTAACCAGGACCACCTCGATGGACATTGTTCCTGAAATTGCAGAATCATATACCCAGTTGACCCCGACGGAATGGGAGTTTAAGATTCGGGAAGGAATAACCTTTCACAATGGTGACCCTTTGACTGCGGATGATGTTGAATTTACCTTTATGCGTATTTTGACCGAAGGCGCCGTTGACGGACAGTCTTCTCCGCGAAAGGGCCTCCTGGGCTCCCTGTTAAAGGTGGAAAAGACGGATGATTATACCGTTCTTTTTACCTTTGAAGAACCCTGGCCCATATTCCTCCGGATGCTGCCTCACCAGCAAATAGTGCCCAAGAACTACATCGAGGAACATGGCTCTGACTATTTTGCGGAAAACCCCATCGGGGCTGGCCCCTTTAAGCTTGTTGAGGCAGCCCTGGATGAAAAAATTGTAATGGAACGGTTCGAAGATTATTACGGTGGCTCTCCTGAGATACCGCCAGTAGGGCCAGCCCAGGTTGATACTGCTATATTTGAAGTTATACCAGAAACTTCAACCCGAATTGCTGCTCTCCAAGCCGGCGATGTTCACATCATAGCTAATGTGCCCACCCATATGGTTGATCAGCTGGAGGCGGATCCCAATATTGCGGTTAAGACCTGCACCGGGACCAACTTCTTCTCCGTAAGCCTGGATATGGAAGTCTATGAGCCCTTTAATGATGTACGGGTGCGCAAAGCCTTAAACCATGCCGTCGATGTAGATGAAATTATTGCTACAGTTATGGATGGCCTTGCCATACGTTGCCCGGGCCCGTGTATTCCGGGTTCCTTTGGCTACAATGAGGCCATCACCGGGTATGATTACGATCCAGAAAAGGCAAAGGAACTGTTGGCCGAAGCAGGTTATCCAGAAGGAGAGGGTCTAAGTTTCGTCCTTGATACCCAGGATGCCCACAAGGACACAGCCGAAGCCATTGTCCAGTACCTAGAAGAGGTTGGCATAGATGTCTCGGTCCGGGTTTGGGACTGGGGCGTACTGAAGCCACTCCTGGATGAGGGCGGTGAAAGGGCGGCGGTATTCAGTAGCTGGGGGAACTCCACCATGGAACCCCACGACCTTTTCGAGCCCAAGTTCGTATCCAAGCTAGATGATGTCCTGGGCCGTGGTAATTATTCCCGCTACAGCAACCCAGAATTTGATGAACTCTTCTTTGAGACAACGGTGCTTATTGATGACAACGAGCGGATAGCAAATTATAAAATACTACAGGAGATGCTCTTTGAGGATGCTCCCGTTATCTTTGTCTACACTCCCATGGTTGTAGAGGCCTGTTCGGCACAGGTGGAGAGATGGGAGCCGAGTCCCGACGGACGCATCAACCTCCATCGTGTAGGATTAAAAGAATAGGGTTTAAGCTCAAGTTGAAACAAAAAGGGGGAGACCCAGGTCTTCTGGGCTGCTCCCCCCCTTTTCCGCAAATTTTACCGACAACGGGGGTGACGTTTTGAGGTTGGCGAGGGTTTTAGAAAGAGTATTTGTTGCCATTCCGGTTATGCTGGGGGTAGCCATTATCGTTTTTTTCTTTATGCGCCTTTCCCCTGGGGATCCGGTGGACTTGATGATGGGTGAGGCAGGCAGTGTTTCACCACGGGAAATGGAGGCCCTGGCAAGGGAGTTTCGCTTGGATGAACCCCTTCATATGCAACTGTACCACTTTTTGGCTGGCCTTTTGAGGGGCGATTTGGGGAATTCCTTCGTAAAAAGAAAGCCTGTTGCCAGGCTTGTAAGGGAACATTTGCCGGCCACGGTAGAGTTGGCCATCGGTGCCCTTGTAATTGCTTTGGTCATTGCCATCCCGATAGGAATAATATCAGCGGTAAAACAGCATTCAATCTTGGATCGGGTCTCAATGGCCGGAGCCTTTCTTGGTATTTCCATGCCCGCTTTTTGGATGGGTATAGTTCTTATCTTGGTGTTTTCGGTATACTGGCATGTATTCCCCTCCCACGGTAGATTACCCTTTGCTGTGGGTTTAAAAACCATCACGGGTTTTTATACTATAGACAGCATTTTGACTGGAAATTGGTCTGCCTTGGCCAGCACCCTGAAACATCTTTTTTTACCTTCCCTGACTCTGGGGGCTGGTACAGCAGCCACCATTGCCCGCATGACCCGTTCTAGCATGTTGGAAGTGCTGCGCCAAGATTATATTGTATTGGCTAGGGCTAAGGGATTGACTGAATATGCCGTTGTGGTGAAGCATGCACTACGCAATGCCTTGATACCTACCGTTACCATTGTGGCACTCCAAATAGGTACTTTCCTAGGTGGAAATATGATTGTAGAAACTGTCTTCGGCTGGCCCGGCTTGGGACGCTTGGTAGTAGATGCTATTCAACGGCGAGATTTTCCCTTGGTACAGGGGGCTGTTATTGTCTATGCCCTCACATTTGTCATGGCTAATCTCCTGGCTGATATTATCTACACCTTTGTTAATCCTAAGATTGAACTGTAGGAGAGGGGGAAGCCAATGAAAGTAAACGAAACCAATGTGCATTTGGCACAGTTACCTACAACTGACCGGAGTCCACTACAGCAACATTTATACCTCCTGGGTATAAAACTGCGGCTGCAGCGTCAAAACCTGGGGAATTTTTTCCGCCAGCTTAAACGCCATCCTACAGCTATGGTGGGTGCCATAGTTGTAGTTCTGTATATACTAATGGCCATTTTTGCTCCCCTTTTAGTTCCCCATGATCCTTTTACAGGCATTCTTGGCAATAGAATCCTTCCACCTAAATGGTATGAAGGGGGAAGGCCCGAATATTTACTGGGCTGTGATGAACTGGGGAGGGACCTATTAAGCAGGATTATCTATGGAGCCCGTGTTTCCATTAGTGTAGGACTCATTTCAGTTACGGTATCGACTGTTATTGGTGTTACGGCCGGAATTGCGGCAGGCTATTACCGGGGCTTGTTTGATGAGATATTTTCCCGTTTTGCTGATCTACTGTTGGCGTTTCCATTTTTAATATTTGCTTTGGGGGTTATGGTGGCAACGGGGCCAGGATTTTGGAACTTGATTTTTGCCTTGTGTTTTAAGGGCTGGGTGGAGTTTTTCCGATTGGCCCGGGGAGAAACCCTCTCAGAGAAAACCAAAGAATATGTTGAGGCTGCCAAGGCCAGCGGCCAAGGCCATCTAACTATTATGCTTTCTGAGATCATGCCCAATATTATTCACTCTGTTATCGTGTTGGGGACACTTAGAATGGGTTCTTTGATCATTACTGAGGCTTCCTTGAGCTTCTTAGGGCTTGGCGTAGGCACGAGAATTCCGGCTTGGGGGTCAATGATTTCCAGTGGGCGGCAGTACATGATGAATGCTTGGTGGATTTCCACCCTGCCTGGTATGGCCCTCCTGCTACTGGTGTTGAGTATTAATCTCCTTGGGGAAGGCCTGCGGGATATTCTTGACCCGCGTTTGAAAATAGATTAGGAGCTTTCATATTAAAGGATGTGAAAGAACGATGTTGGTTATTAAAAATTTGAGCACTCACTTTCCCACCGAACGGGGTCTAGTCAAAGCCGTAAACAATGTCAGCCTTTCGCTGGCAACTGGTGAAATTTTGGGCCTAGTGGGTGAATCGGGCTGCGGCAAGAGTATGACCCTTCTATCTATTCTCAGATTAATACCTTTTCCCGGTAAAATTGTAGGTGGGGAAGTTTTCTTTAGAGGTAGTAATCTCCTGGAGAAGAAACCAGCAGAAATGCGTGCTTTACGGGGCCAAGACATCGCCATGGTTTTTCAGGATCCCATGACCACCCTAAATCCTGTTTTTAAAGTAGGGGAGCAAATTGGAGAATCTCTACGAATTCACGGTGCCATGGGTAAAGAAAGTTTTCGCAGGAGATACGGTGATAATAAAAAAATTGCGGAAAAGGAACGGGTCCTGGAGTTAATGAAGGAAGTTGGGATCCCGTCTGTTGATGAACGCTACCACGAATATCCTCACCAATTCAGCGGCGGGATGCAGCAGCGAGCCCTTATTGCCATTGCCCTTTCTTGTAATCCCCAGCTTTTATTGGCAGATGAACCGACGACCGCCCTGGATGTAACCATTCAGGCCCAGATCCTTTCCCTACTGGAGCAGATCAACCGGGAACATGGCACAGGTATTATTTTAGTAACCCACGACTTGGGGGTTGCGGCTGAGTTTTGTCAGCGCATTGCTGTTATGTATGCCGGCAGTCTGGTGGAGGTAGGACCGACGGATGTGGTTATTGGGGAACCCCGGCACCCGTATACGATAGGTTTGTTGCGGTCCATACCTAAGATTAGCAGTAAAAAGGAAAAGATCAAACCCATATATGGCAATGTGCCGGACTTGGCCGGGTTAGCAGGTGGCTGCCCCTTTGCCCCCCGGTGTGAAGTTGTGAAAGATGCCTGTTATTCCGAGGATATACCGATGCGGCAAATATCTGACGACCACCAAGTGCGCTGCTTAAATGTACCAGGGCACAGCGTCTAAGAAAGGGGAGAAGTATATGACAGCTGCAGAACCCTTGGTAAAAACAAAGGGGCTGACAAAATATTTTACCAGTAGGCGAAGTTTGGTTGCCAAGCTGGTGGCCCGCCAAAAAGATCATCTTATTAAGGCTGTTGATGATGTTAATCTGGATATTTACCCGGGGGAAACGTTGGGGCTTGTGGGGGAGAGTGGTTGTGGGAAAACTACCCTCGGGCGCACATTGATCAAGCTTTATGAACCCACATCCGGGGAGATTTTCTACCGTAATCAACTGGTACACGAACTGAAGGGGAGGGAGCTAATTGCCTTTCGAAAGGAGGCGCAGATTATTTTCCAAAACCCCTACGCCTCCCTCAATCCCCGGAAAACTGTGCGAGATATTATTTCGGTCCCCCTACGCACCAGGGGGCTTCGGGAACCTAGGATAATAGAGGAGGAGATTCTCAATCTATTGCAAAGGGTTGGGCTGAGCCCCAGGCACATTGACAACTACCCCCACCAGTTTAGCGGCGGGCAGCGCCAGAGGATTGGTGTGGCCAGGGCTTTAGCCTTACAACCTAACTTTATTGTGGCTGATGAGCCGGTATCGGCACTGGATGTTTCAGTTCAAGCCCAAATTATCAACCTCTTGGAAGAACTACAAGAGGAATTTCAGTTAACTTACCTTTTTATTACCCATGACTTGAGTGTTGTTCATTATATCAGTGATCGGATTGCCGTCATGTATTTGGGGCATATTGTGGAAACAGCACCGACAATAACACTATTTGAGCGTCCCCTTCATCCCTATACCCAGGCTTTGCTTTCCGCTATTCCTAGTGTGGACAAGGGTTTTCGTCGCAAACGAATTATTCTGGAGGGTACAGTACCTACTCCTTTGGATCCACCGCCGGGATGCCGTTTCCACACCCGGTGTTTCGCCAAACTTGGTGATGTTTGTACCCGTGTTACCCCCTCCTTGGTCGAAGTGGAGGATAATCATTTTGTTGCCTGCCATCATTTCAAATAGGCCGGATTTGCTTTTTTAATATAAGATCAGCACCCTGACCGGGGTGCTTTTTTTATTGCTTTTTTTGCCGTTAAAAAATATAAAGTTGTCGAAGGAAAGCCGCTTATTGGTTTTTCCAGCCTAAAAAAGGGATATTTGCACTGGTACAAATGGAAGGATTTAACAGGTGAAGGTAGTAATAGTAAAAACGAGGAATCTTAACTGGGGGAGGATTGTTTATGGATAGAATTATTAGGTATGTATTAAATGAGAAAAACAGTAGGGTGCTTTATCCCCACCCCATCTCCAGCCAAATAAGGGAGCAGCTTCTGGAGGCAGCAGTAGGAGCACCAACAGCAACTGCATTACAGGCCTACAGTATCATTGTTGTGGAAGATCCCCAGCAACGCCGGAGCTTACACCAAGTCTGCCAGTATCCATCGAATACAGAATCTCCCTTGCTTGTGGTCTTTTGTATTGATTTATACCGAATAAAACATATTATTATAGAACAAGAAAAACCCGAACAAGATTTTCACCGGGATTGCCCCAATATATTTATGTTGGCAATTTGTGATGCTGTGGCGGCGGCCCAGGCCATGGTTACAACCGCCAAAAGGAAAGGCTTAGTGGCAGATTATTCGGGTACCATATTAAATAATGTGGGATGCGTTAGGAAAATCCTTGCACTTCCCGAATATGTCTTTCCAATTGCAATGTTACGTTTGGGTTATCACCTGTCCTCCATAGAAAGGCAGCCGGCTTTAATAAACCCCATCCATATTAATCGTTATGTTCATCCCGAGGGGAAAGAAACTGCGGAATATAAAAAATACTATCAATACCTTTTTGAAAGCTGTAGTGAATTGCAAGGGGATAGGGTGGCCGCCGAAGGTCGGGCTATGGATGTTTGGAAGGAATTAACCCACAGCGGTTTTTTTCGTAACATTAGGGAAAAGGATGGGAAAAAAACATACCAAAGAAGGAAATCAAATTTGGAAGAAATCCACCAAGTCATTCAACAGGCGCAAAAAATTAGCCGTAGACGAAAACAATATAATTTAAAAACTAACTTACTATATGGTTTGGCCCGGTTCTATTTAATTAGAAAGCAGCCGGGAAGGGCCTTGAACTGTTTTTCAAAGGCCATACTTCTAATACCAGATGCAGCTGAACTATACTGCTGTTTGGGTGCTACACACCAGCATTTGGGAAATATTGAGCGCTCCTTGCATTACTTTGAGAAGGCTGTGAGCTTGTGTAAGCGGGAACCTTATTTTTATCTGTGGTTAGGAAAATGTCAACTGCTTCGGGGAGAAGGAGATGCGGCATTACAGTCACTGAATAAGGCCCTAGAACTCGATCCCACCTTCTTGGAGGCATGGTTTGCAAAGGCGGCACTTTTGGAAAAAGAAATGGTGTGGGAAGGGGCACTTTATTGTTACCATAAGATAGAATCTTTGAAGCACCGGGATCACCACCTGTACAACAACATGGCATTGGCATACCTAGGGTTGGGAAAATTAAAAGAGGCCCGGAAATACTGTGGAAAGGCACTGGATTTAAGGCCCAAAGACCCAATAATTCTGGCCAACATAGGACTAATATTTTCCAAAATGGGCGAACATAAGAAGGCTATCGCTTGTTATAATAGGGCCTTAAAGGCCCAACCAGATAATGTTGATTTACTTAATAACAAAGGGTATTCTTTGCTAAAAATGGAATGTTACCAGGAGGCCTTGGCAATTTATGAACTGGCGTTGGAGTTGAAACCCGGTCTTCTAAGCGCTTTAGAGAACAAGGCTTCCTGTTTGACCCTTCTGGGGCGTACCAAAGAAGCACTCCATTGTTACAATGCAATCCTGCGGCAGCAACCCTCAGGGCCAACCGCCCTCAATAATAAAGCCCTCTGTTTGATAAAAATCGGTAAATATAAACAAGCATTAGATTACCATCAACAGGCCTTGAAGAATGATCCGGAAAATATATCTTTTCTCGGTAATACAGCAGCTTGCTTACTTAAGATGGAAAGATACAGTGAAGCATTAGTCCACTATGAACATGCCCTAAGATTGTATCCGGAGGAACCGGCATTGTTAAGTGGCAAGGGTGTTTGTCTAGATTATCTGGGACGTTTTGACGAAGCTGTAAATTGTTATAATCATGCCTTGAGGCTGGCATAATTGGCAGGCAGGTTTTAAAAAATGAAGTGTTTAGAAATGAAGTGTTTAGAAATAATTTAAGCAGCGGTATAATCCCCGCTGCCTGTTACTGGTTGGGGCGGTAGGGGTCGAACCTACGCATACAGGATCCAAAGTCCCGTGCCTTACCGCTTGGCTACGCCCCAATATGGTGGTGGAGAGGGCTGGATTTGAACCAGCGAAGGCTTTGCCAGCAGATTTACAGTCTGCCCCCTTTGGCCGAACTTGGGTACCTCTCCTTTTTAATGTAATGGTGGGCCCACCTGGGATCGAACCAGGGACCGACCGGTTATGAGCCGGCTGCTCTACCGCTGAGCTATGGGCCCGCGTGGTCGGAGCGACTGGATTTGAACCAGCGACCCCTTGCTCCCGAAGCAAGTGCGCTACCAAACTGCGCCACGCTCCGAACAGTGGCATGGACTAGTATACCCCAAATCCTCATTATAGTCAAGCACTGCAAAATTTGTTTTCAGTATTGTAAATTGTGGGTAAAATTTGCTTTTTCCACCTGTTTTATTGGCTTTCTTCGATAAAGTATTTTTCTATTACTATACCAAAAATTAAAGGTCATTGGTTGAAAAACCCTCCCCGAAAACAATTACTAGCACAAAATTTCCCGGGGAGGGTGTAAAATTAGTCTAGATTGTCGGTATGCGGACTATAGGAGTTCTGCTTTGGCTAATACTTGTCTTATTACCTCAACTTCTTTTTCAGTTGCTTTACTAAGGGGAAGGCGTAGTCCTCCAACATCAAATCCGCTTAATTTCAAAGCAGCCTTAAGGGGAATAGGGTTCGTGGTTATGAACATAGCCTTGAAGACAGGCATGAGGGCCTTGTGGCAAATGGCAGCTTCTTCCACCTGGCCGCGCTTGAAAGCCCTAACCATGGCCTGGATTCGGTCCGCCACCAGATGGGAGGCAACGCTCACAACACCCTTACCGCCTATGGCCATAATAGGCAGTGTGAGACTATCATCACCACTATAAATAGTGAAATCAGGTGGAGTCAAACGTCTAATTTCAGAGACCTGATCCATATTTCCACTGGCTTCTTTAATAGCAACGATATTATCAATTTCGGCTAGGCGGGCTACTGTCTCAGCCTCAATGTTTCGAGATGTGCGCCCCGGGACATTGTAGATCATGACAGGCAAAGAAGTGGCGGCAGCCACAGTGGAAAAGTGGGTGTAGAGGGCGTCTTGGGGTGGTTTGTTATAGTAGGGCGTCACCAGCATAATAGCATCGGCCCCTAATGCTTCTGCCTTCTTAGTTAATTCGATACTCTGCTGGGTGTTATTGCTGCCCGTTCCAGCCATAACGGGCACCCTTCCTACTGCCGTCTTAATCACACGCTCATAAAGGGAAAGTTTTTCCTTGACAGTTAGGGTAGGGGATTCTCCTGTCGTTCCAGTTACTAAAAGGCCATCAGAACCAAGTTGGATTAATTTTTCCGTCAGCTGTTCCATTTTATCCAGATCAATTTGCAGCTCTTCATCAAAAGGGGTTATCATCGCGGTAATTACTGTACCTAGGCCAGCCATTAAATTCACCTCGCATAATATTTTTGCAGCACTGCTCAAAATCCTTTCCATTCATTTTACAAATCCAGGAGATTTTCAAAACCGTAGGTAACTCCCTTGATTTCGGCGATTTTCTTTACTGCCAACAGTATCCCCGGTATAAAAGATTCCCGGCTAATGGAATCATGGCGCAAGGTTAAGGTTTGGCCCAACCCGCCAAAGATTATCTGCTGGTGGGCGACAAAGCCGGGCAGCCTGATACTATGGATTCGTATTCCACCCAACTCACCACCCCGCACCCCGGGGATTTTTTCCTGGCATGACAGCACATCACTATCTTCACTTTCACCTTCCCGCACAGCCCCCATTATTTCAGCAGTATTTATGGCTGTACCCGAGGGCGCATCAGCCTTGAAGGGATTGTGGGCTTCAATGATTTCCATTGAGGGAAAGAAAGGAGCAGTCCTTCGAGCTAATTCTAACATTAACACTGCTCCCAGGGCAAAGTTTGGAGCCACAAGAACGTTTTTGCCCGCCTCCCGGCTCCATTCTTGTAAGGGGGAAATATCATCACCTGTAAGCCCTGTCGTTCCCACCACGGCGTGGGCGCCAAACTGGAGTATGGTCCGAATGTTATCCTTAACAACAGCCGGATTGGTGAAGTCTACTACGACATGGGGTTTGACCCGTTGCAAGCATTCCCCAAGCAGGTCTTCGATAACAACACCTACTGCGGCTCTCCCAGCTGCTTCCCCGGCATCTAAGCCAATGCCCCTTGTTTTCCCGACGGCACCCACCAATTCCAATTGCGGGTCTGTGAGAATTCCCTGCACCGCCGTCCGGCCCATTTTTCCATAGGCACCATTTACCACAACTTTGATCTTTGCCACCATTATCATCCTCCCTACAGGGATATGACATCTGTATTTTTCATTATGCTGTAATCAATTATCCCGGCGACAAAAAGAGCAGTTACTGGGGAATACCCCCGTAACTGCTGTATGTTTGTTATGCATACTGCATAGGAGCCCTCCTCTCCCCGCATCAAGTGAGATAGCGCTTCACCAGTCATTATGCGGGGCATAACCGGTGACAGTCCTGTAATTTTTCACTACAGGCCCAGCCCAAAAAGCCCGGGTAGGCTTTTGAACTTCGGCGGTGGCCCCTTTCCCTACCTTTCATATCACTTCCCAGATCCCAGTAGATACTTTTGGCCAACCGCTCCTCTACCTCACCCCACATAATGGAGATGAGGTATTACACATTATTCTGTTGCTGAAATGATATCAGTATTCTTGTAACTTGTCAAACCGCGGGAAAAACAGGTAAACTTAACCAGGTGAAGCAAATTTCAGAACTGAGCTAGGATAAACTGGGGCGGGATAAATTTATTGCCGTGGGGAAAATAAAAAAATCATTGTAGGAGAATTGGTTTACAGTGTAGAAGTAAGATGCAGCAATAGGGTAGGGGGATGGTAAGGATGAAGGAAAAATTTGTGGCTGACCTTGGAGTGGGGGATTCGGTTGCTGATGTATTTCTTGTGGTTGAAAAGAGCCTCCATAGGTACCAGAGACCCAATCCTAGGGGAGAAGAGGAGTTTCTCCGCCTAGTGCTGGCTGATAATTCGGGTACGATAAATGCAGTTATGTGGCAGGGAGCACAGGGAGCATATCGCAGTTGCGTTAACAGTCCTTTAGTTCGGATTACCGGACAGGTCACTACCTATCGGGAGCAGCCCCAGGTGACAGTGGAAAACCTTATACCCGTAGAAAAACAACAGGTAAACCTGGCCGATTTTCAGCGGGCTTCAGAAAGGGATCGACGGGAGATGGTGGAGGAAATTCGGGAGCTGGTCGGGGGGTTGGAAAATCCTTATCTTAGGGAATTAATCCACACATTTATCCAAAATCGCGAATTTCTGCTTGCTTTTGCCGATGCCCCGGCCGCGAAATCCATTCATCATGCCTATGTGGGGGGACTGTTGGAACATACATTGGAAACTGTGTCTATATGTTTACACCTTGAGACATTATATCCCCGTTATTTAAACCGGGATCTACTGGTGGCAGGAGCCATCCTTCATGACATAGGAAAGATTAAGGAATATGACGCCCATACCCTTAACTTTGAAATAACCGACAGCGGCAAACTTTTTGGCCACATTACATTGGGACATCAAATGGTCAAAGAGGCTATCGAGGGGGTCGAAGGTTTTCCCCCCGACTTGGCGGCAGAATTATTACACATGATTCTTTCCCATCATGGACAAAGGGATTGGGGTTCCCCCGAGCCACCCAAGACCATGAACGCTTTTGCACTGCACCATGCTGATTACCTTGGGGCTCAGTTGAATTATTTTCATGGGCTGATAGAAAGAAACAAGGATAGGGGAGCAAATTGGACCTCGATGGATTATAAATTAGAGCGCAGTATTTACTTGGGATTTTTAGCCGGGGAAGAAGATTAGGGCATGTGGGTTTAAAGATAGTGCAGTTTTCTTCTTGATATGGCCCCAAAAAACTTAAAATGAGATACAAATTCTTTATCCGGGGTGATGTTATGCCAATTTATGCCTACCACTGTTTGGAATGCAGTGCATATTTTGAAATTCTTTGCAAGACCGAAGAAAAGCAAAATTCGCCGCTATGCCCACAATGTAATAGTGAAAGTACAAAAGGGATTTTTGCCGGGTTCGGTGTCTTACGGGGTGACGGGGCATCAGTAAATATCGGGTGCAGTGGCTGTAAAGGTGGCAACTGTAGCTCTTGTTGCTGAACCTTTTAGATGCCGGTGGTGTGCTAGGTTACCATTGTAAAAATGAGTGCCGGCTCTCAGGTGGTGGAGCCGGCCTCTGTAATTGTGTCATCAGTTAAGTCATTCTCTTAATATTATCCTGTTTGGACATATCTGAATCCTTGGGGACAAAGGTTTTACAGCAGGTTGAAGTGCAAGTTCCGACAGGGGTTGGTTCCAACTGGGATGCCATTGTTGCATCAATCTGGTCTGGCTGCTGTTCCCCAAATTCGTCTGACACCACCATGATCTCGCTTGCTTTACACACATTACCTTGGCCCC
>JAAYTH010000123.1 GCA_012523785.1 Bacillota bacterium
CGTCTTTAGGAAAATTCCACCGCCGGGTGATCCTTATCAAGCCAATAGGAACTGACCTTTGCCCCGACATGCTCAACCAGCAGGGCGGCCAATTCCTCCCGGGCGGCCCGGACCTGCTCCTCACTAATATTGTAAAACCCATCAATGGGGAAAAGAATTGTCTTACTCCTAGGCGTCACCTTGGACCTTTCCCCCTGGCGCCAGACCCAGCGGCGGGTGCAGATTTCCTCATCATCGGTATAAACCACCTCTCCCGCCTCCACCAGCTCTGTTTCCTCCTGGCCGAAGGGGGTGAAAACCTCACCGCCGGTAGTAAAGCGTACCTGCATGTCCCCCTGCAGCCGATCCAGATCATGGGCCCCCATGGGCAGCATGTATTTGAGGGAAAGGCTGTTGACCAAATCCACCACCTTGTTGATAAAAGGAAATTGTGCCTTCTTGGCTATCCGCTTAGCTAGAGCCTCAATGGAGGGCGGAAAGCGATTGGGGTTATAGTCCAACTTCCTAAAGGCCTCCCGCCAAGGGGCAATCAAGGGATGTTGGCGCACATTGCCACCGGCCAGCTCCCGGTGGGTTGCCTCCACCTGGCCCGCCAGCAGTTCCTGCAGGGCCGGTGATTCACCTTCATTATCCACCTGGCGGGCAACTATCAGCCCGAAGCAGAGCTCCGGAAATTGATTAAAAAGTTCTCGATCCACAGTAAAACCCAATAAAATTACCTCCCTTTCCACTATTTCCATCCCATTATATCATATGAGGAGCCGCCCCCGCACCACTAAACGCAGGGGGGGTTTGCGGCTGTATTCACAAGTGATGAGGGTGATGAGGGCCTCCTCCCCCTCCGGGGGGTCCAGCACCCAGGTTTCCTCCGGCTGGACAATTAACACCCCTGTCACCTGATAGATCATAGTGGCATCAGGACCCCTGAACTCTATCTCATCACCCACAGTAACCTCATGCAAGCGATTAAAATGGCGGCCATAGGCACGCATATGATGGCCGGCAATACAGTAGTTCCCCACCTCCCCCGGACCCGCCGTACCCTCCACATGGGCCACGGAAATATTCAGGTTCTCCTCCGTATCCTTCCGCAAGACCGGCACTTGCAGACCGATCTTATCAATAATCAAAACCCCTTCCATGTTATCCTGAATATACCTCTCCCGGCCAAGATCCGGGGCCGGTGTCTCCTCCCCGGCCAGGCCCTCCGCCTCCACAAGGGCCGGTGTCGCCCCTTCCTGCCACTCTGCCCACTGGGCCAACAACTGCCGTTGGCGATGGTCATAATAGTGCCCCCGCACTGCAGGATAAGCCAGCAAACCTAGGCCAAATAATATTAGCATTACTGCCAAAAACCGCCGCATATGTATTTCATCCCCCCACCGGGCCACCTCTGATAAAAGAAGGGGGTCATCCCCCTTTGGCAAGGGAACCATCCCCCCCTCCTATTATTTCCATTCTATTATATCATAAACCGGGTTTAAAATGATAAGACAAATCAGCAGAAAAACTGGTGGTCCCCCATGTTGGGCCGGGTTTCAAGGGTCAAACTTCTTTGCAAAGCCGCTGACTCTAGACCTGCTGCCCCTTTGTGCTATGCTATGTGCCACAAAAAAAGCCGGCGATGGAGCCGGCCTATTTTTGCCTAAGTTGTTGAAACCATTCTACAATTTTAAAACGGATTTCCGGGGTAGGTGAAGCTGCCTCCCCCTCTTCCCCTTCTATAAATTCCCCTTCCACCTCCCCATCCGCCGCTTTAGCGGTGGTGCCATCCACCAAGCACAGGGGGGGAAAAAGAACACACCACCAATTGGCCCCGGCCCCTTCGCCGATAATTATTTGTAGGGCCTGGTATTCACCGGCGGGAAAATAGTTGCTTCCGTAGTTTCGGGCGGGAAAGTAGCTTCGTCTTAACTGCAAAGCGACCGGGTATTCCTTCCCCTTACCCTTTAGCACTTCCCGGGCCGCCCCGGCCACCTGCTCCAACCGGCCCACAACCCGGCGGCAGGCCTCTTCTTTGGAAACTGCCTCCAGCAATTCCGGGGCAAGGACAGTCAAAACCGCATCCCGGACCGATAACTTTAACTTTTGATCCTCTGGATCATCGCTGGGGGCCAAGATATGAAGGCGGAGGATATCAGCAGGTATTTCTCCCCCTTCCAGCTGGTCCTGATCCAGGGCCCCGGCCGCTGCCAGGAAAAAAATCACCACTAGGGACATCAATACTAACCGCCCCGGCATAGAATCCCTCCCCCATAATGCCCTTCTCAGTGGTCATTATTTCCACTTCAAAAAACATTATACATTAGAAAAACCCAGGCACCATCCGGCTGGGATGGTGCCATAGTTTTAGGGAAGGATTCCCCTTAGCTTAAAGGTCGGTAAATTCAGCATCGAGCTCCTTGAGTAAGATGGGCAGGGTCGTATATTCCATCTGCTCCGAAGGGAGGCGGTGGGGTTCAAAGGGCCCTAAACGGCGCATGTAGTCGGCCATCTGGTTGGCTATATCCCGGGCCCGATCATAGGCCTTGTCAGCAAAGAAGTCTACGGGACCAACCAATTTTCCTTCATTGAGCTGGAAACCCAGGCCGATGACCCGGGGCGGCCCATCAAAGCGGGTAGGGCCAGAATCCTCCTGGCTTACCGGCATCAAGGGGCCATGGTGGGAACCCCGCATCCAGCCAGCCACCAGGTGGGGATGGGTAAAGGGTTCAATAACTTCCCCCACAGCCGGTAGGCCGCTCTGGCAACGTACTATACAGACGGGATCATCCTTACCCACATAGCGCCCGGCTATTAGGCCCAGTTTTTCCGTGCTGGTTACGGCTACCTTTTCCTCTGTATTGTTCTTGCGATAAATGGCCTTGATACAATATTCACTGGGGGAACCGATGAAGGCCAGCATGGTGTACATATCTTCAGGCATAGAGAAAAGTATCTTTTTCTTTTTCTTTAACTCATGGACTTCAAAGACAAACCCATTATGCATATTGGGGTCAATGACCAAACCCGCAGTGTTAAAAGGATCGGCAAAGATCTTAAAGAGGGGGTAGTTCCAGGCCCCCGGTTCCGTCTTATCAGCCATGAAGATAACAACAGGTTCACTGCCCCGCTCCACAAATTCCATCTCCGCAGCCCCGGGCCCTAGGCCCCTTACATTTCCGGAAAAAGCATCGGCCAAGAGGTCCTGCCCGGCACCATAGAGCTTTAACTCCTTGGCCCTATCGGCACACTTGGAAAAAGTATCCCAGGCCAGCTCGTGGACCTCGGCATTGTCACTTCCCTTTTGGTGGGTCATAATCAACTGCAGGTCATCGCCACAGGCCGTCACATGATAGTCAATAAGAAAATTAGCCTTTAAAGCCTCCTCTAAAGAGGCCTTGGCCACCGCCAAAAGGTCCGGATGGACCCTGACATGGCCTGTGTAACTACCTACATCCGCCTTGATTGCACTGAGGGTAATCTTTTTACCCTTTTCCATTTCCTTCTCCCCTTTCCATTGTCTTGAATCCCTAATAAAACCCATTACCGCGGACACTATTACATACTACTTGCCTTAATATTATACTATACTTCCCCCTAATGTATTATATTTGCCACGGTAACTAATTTTCCTGCTAGTATTTATAGAAAAACTTAAATTAACCCAAAGGCAGCTGCGACATCATCAATTTCCGGTAACTAGCCGGCCGCACCTAGAAACCGTATGTCTTCGGCCCTCCGGAGATACAGCACAAAATATCCTAGTTGCATCCCGGGGGCAAGGTCGGAAGGATCTTTATAGTCCAACGCTTAAGATCCTTCGCCTTGCTCGGGATGACATTATAAGTTGCTGCTGAGTAATTACAATTTCTATACATTGAGCCACCCCGGGCCAGTCAGCAATATAGCCCCCCCTAAAATAGAAGTTCCCCCTA
>JAAYTH010000124.1 GCA_012523785.1 Bacillota bacterium
TCGAATCCTGGATGGCTCACCACTTTTGTGGCCCTATAGTCAAGTGGTTAAGACACCGCCCTTTCAAGGCGGTAACGGGGGTTCAAATCCCCCTAGGGTCACCAGGGCGAATAGCTCAGTTGGGAGAGCACCTGCCTTACAAGCAGGGGGCCACAGGTTCAAGTCCTGTTTCGCCCACCACCTTTTTTGGAGCTGTAGTGTAGCGGTGAACATGCCGGCCTGTCAAGCCGGAGATCGCGGGTTCAAATCCCGTCAGCTCCGCCACGAAGTCAGTGATCCGCACCCGGGTTGCTGACTTCTATATTTTTAAAAACTCTAGTTCTTGACTAAGGGATAGCAACCGAGTATAATAAAAAGTAGCAGGTATACTAGGCGGAAGTAGCTCAGTGGTAGAGCATCGGCTTCCCAAGCCGAGGGTCGCGGGTTCGAATCCCGTTTTCCGCTCCAATGACAGCAAGGCCTTGGGCCTTTATATAGATTGACGGGAACATGCTTTGACAACAATGTGACAACAACCAGCTTGTGTTTCAGAGTTCTAAACGGGGAAAAGCCACTAGCTTTCGCCGGTGGTTTCCCATACATAGTTTCTTCCTTTGCGAAGTTTTCTTCCTTAACTGGGGGAGACTTCCTTTTTTATAAAATGTTCACCAAGGGCTGAAATAGCATTTTTCTTGGATTCATGGATATATCGATATAGGTGTCCGCTGTTATTGCAATGCTGCTATGCCCCATAAGTGACTGTATAACCTTTAGGTTTTGCTTGGCATCCAACAATCTGGTGGCAAAGGTATGCCTAAGGGCGATGGTTCCTTGCAATTGCCTCCTAACTCTCCCAGACTAGTGGTTTCAGATCCCTTTTATATGTTTTTAACCATTCCAAAAGCCATTCTCCCACTATTAATTTGCTTGGTTCAGTGTAGGCGGTCAGGCCTTTTTGCATTAGCGTATTGGATCATACTATTATATAGGCGAATCGGACTGGTCAAAAAACATGGGAAGAATTGATAGGAAGGGTAGAACTAATTAAGCCATTGGTATTTAAATTCGTTGCAAAGTGTAATTTGTGGGTCTTGTGCGAGAACCTCAACATCATTCAATATCATTCTCTTGGGTATTATATTTTTTCTCATTTCTTTTCCGTAGAAAAGTTGTACCAATATATGCCCCAATATAACTCATAACAAAGACGAAGGAGAAAATTAGAAATGAAAAATGTGTTAAACCACCTTTGAATAACATTCCAATAGATTGACCAATTGCTATCGCGGCTGCTATTAATAAACTCCTATTTTGAACATACTTTTCTTTTCCATCCCTTCTATACTTGACCCGGGTTCTAATTTGTTTTTGCTCCTTCATTAAAATTCTCCCTTAATTTATATTTTTACCTTGCTAGACATTTTACTACTTATATGCAACCTCAAAAAATTGCAATTGCGTTTGGTTGGAGGATACTTTTACCCATGTTATCATATACTTAATAAAGGAGCTGCCGCTTTTGACTGGGCGGCTAGTTCTTAACGACTATGGACCGCCTTTACAGGCGGTCTGTTATTTTCTCTGCATCGTACAGGGGGAAATAACCCCTAAGATCACTAGGCAGAATAAAGGAAGGATAACCCCCGAGGCAAAAGGAGCAATTCGTAATTGGATGGATGGAAAATGGAGGGAATACCCTCCTTACATAGGGCAGATTGTGCCCTTTTTTATTTACGAGGGGTGAAAATATGAAAACGGTCCAAGAAAAGAAAGTGGATAAGAGCAAACATGGGGACGGTTCTCCGTTTGAGGCGAATGTATTGCATATTGCTATATAGTAAAAGGCCCTTTGCAAACCTTGCCACGACTACAAGACTGTCAAGGAAGACCGTTGGGGTAAAAGGGGTTCGCACTAATTGAGGCCAGCACAAAAAGCGATTTATTCCTGTTTAGAATAAATCGCTGTGGGTTCCCGTCCGAACCAATACCAATACCAGCTCGTTAGACTCAATCCGGTAAACCAGGAGCCAGTCTGCTTGCACATGGCATTCCCGGTAACCGCTCCATTTACCGGAAAGATCATGATCACGGAATCTGGTTGGTAGTTGTTGCCCGGTGGCAAGCAGGCGAATACAGTCATCCAGCAGGGTGATATCTAATCCGCGTTTTAAGGACAGCTTATAATCCTTTTTAAATTGTGTGGTCCATATAATTTCAAGACTCATGATTTTAACTTACGTAAGGCTTCGTCCACATGGGAATAGCGTACGGTGTTGGGGTTGTTAATAATCTGCTCCGCTTCCTGTAAGGCAGCAACCGTTACCGGATTTGGGGTATTTACGGTGATTTCAAAAGGAATACGGCCCTCTCTTATTGACTGGCGTAGAAACACATTAAAGGCTGTGGTCATGTTAAGCCCCATCTCGCGGAATAGTTTATCCGCTTTGTCTTTGATGTCCGCATCTATTCGGAAACTAACGCTGGCTGTCTTTTTAATCAAAGCAACCATCTCCTTTTCGAGGTGTAAGAGGTGTAATAGACATCATAACAGAAAGAAAAGCAGTTGTAAAGCTATTGTAAGGGTAATGCCATTTAAACAACAGGAACGAACAGGCAAACAAGGGGACGGTTCTCAGCAAACAAGGGGACGGTTCTCTGTTTGACAATTAACCTCCCAGGCAAACAAGGGGACGGTTCTCCGTTTGACAATTAACCTCCCATATTTTATACTATTCTTGGGGGTGAGAATATGGCACGTACCGGGAGAAAAAAGAGCGCCAGCGGGATTTACCACATCATGGTAAGGGGAATAAACAAGCAAAATATATTTTTGCAGGAGGAGGACTATTTAAAATACCTTAATATATTGGGTGACTACAAAAATGAAATTGCCTTTGACTTATATGCCTACTGTCTGATGGGTAACCACCTTCATTTGCTACTTAATGAAGGGAATGAAGATATAAGCAATATTATGAAGAGAATAGGAGTAAGTTATGTTTCCTGGTTTAATTGGCAACACAATAGAAATGGTCACCTATTCCAAGGAAGATTTAGAAGTGAGCCCGTGGAAAATGACAAATACCTTTTAGCCGTATTACGTTATATTCATCAGAATCCGATAAAGGCGGGTATGGTTAAAAGCATTGGGGATTATGAATGGAGTAGTTACAGGGAATATATGGGGCAAGGCGAGATAGTGAATACAGAATATATCCTGGGGACATTTTCGAAGGACAGGAAAAAAGCAGTACAAATGTTTCAGGACCTTCATAAGCGGGAAGACGAAAACACCTATATGGGGGTTGCGAAGGAGAAAAAATCCCTTTCGGATGGGGAAATTAGGGAGCTGGTTTTGAAAAATTATAAGGTTAGTTTAATAGATTTAGTAAAGGAAAAGAAGGAGCTTCAAGATGAGATTATTCTATACCTAAAGAAGAAGGAAGGGGTATCGCTGAGACAGTTATCGAGACTCTCCGGTCTAACAGTACATAGGATTTATAAGGTAGAATAAGATGTGGTGGACAAACAGAGAACCGTCCCCGCGTTTGTATGGACAAACAGAGAACCGTCCCCGCGTTTGTTAGGGGTTTTATAATTGACACCAATTTTGACACCAACCACGTTGGAATTACATGTGAATAGCTGGTTACAAACAGAAAATTGCCCACCTAATTCGCCTTGAAATCCATAAAGGACGGGATTTGTATACCCATTGGTATGGTATGGGATTGGCGTCATCGGCTTCCCAAGCCGAGGGTCGCGGGTTCGAATCCCGTTTTCCGCTCCAATTAGTGCTAAAGCGGCAAGGATTTATCTTCCTCGCCGCCGTGGTTGATGCACCGGAGGTATCCCCCCCGGTGCATTTTAATTTGTTGAAATCTGTCGCAATATATGCTAAAATGTGCCATATACAGAAGACCTGTGCTATACTACGTGCTAAAATACACCGATTGTGGATAATTTCGTATCCTAGTGATGCATCGAGGACCCCTTCTACTGTACTCCTTGTTGCCTTACTAGCTGCCAATATTTGTCGAATCTTCCCCATCCCGATGGAGGAGATCAGATGCAAAAAAGAACGGGCCCAGGGCAAAAGTATTATCTTCCGGACAAGCTCCGGGCGGAGCTGGCCCAAATGGCCCATTACCCTTTAACTGTAATCGAGGCACCTTCCGGGTTTGGCAAAACCACGGCGGTGAGGGAATACCTGAAGGAAAACCTTCCCCCAGATGCCCGCCAGTATTGGTACACCTCCTTGGGTGAGCCGGCATCTGTGGCCTGGTTGGGTATCTGTGAGCTCCTTTCCCATTTAGATGTGGAGATGGCCACCATCTTGCAGAGTCTAAAAATGCCCACCATGGATACCCTGTTTCATGTATCAGCATACCTTAAGAACATCCCCTGCCATACAGAAACCTACTTGGTCTTGGACAATTTTCAGCTCGTTGATTGTGACATCCCTTGGGAATTCATAAGCATTTTTTCGCTGCACGGCAATCCTAAGCTGCATATAATATTTATAACCCAGCAGTTGGAACACAGACAGCAGATTTCTATACATAATGACAATATCCATACCATCAATGCCTCTTCCTTTTTCTTTACTAGGGAAGATACGGCTAAATTATTTCACTTAGAAGGCATCCGCCTCAGTGATGAAGATTTAGAAAGCGTCTATATGGGCACTGAGGGATGGGTGGCGGCCATCCGCCTGCAAATGATCGATTACTTGGAGACAAACTCCTTTACCCCGGGTGCCGATATAGAGCAGTTGGTGGAAAGGGCTATATGGAATAACCTTACAGCGGAGGAAAGGGATTTTCTCCTCTCAGTTTCCGTCTTTGAAAGTTTCACCCCTCGCCAGGCGGCTGTCATGTTGAATGTAGACGCCCTTCCCCGGGAGACAGAGGCCCTCTTAAAAAATAACGATTTCATAAGATACCTGCCCGAAAAGCAGATCTATAGTATACACAGCATTTTGCAGGATTACCTCCAAAACCGCCTCCATCACTTTATACCGGATGAACATCGGCAGGATATATTTCGCCGGGCCGGAGCTGCCTGTGCTGCTGTAGGGGAATATTGTACTGCAGCCGAATTCTACTATAATGTGGAGGATTTTGAGGCCATCTTTTCCCTGCCCTTTAGCCTCCGGTATTTTGATGAAGAAAAGGGAAAATATCAATTGCAGTTTTGTATCGGCCTGATCAATGAGTGTCCAGAGGAAATATTGTCCCGGTATCCCTTTACCCTCATGGCCTTTGCCTATCTAGCCTTTGCCAATGGGTACCAAACTGAATACCGTAAGCTGTGCCGCCTCCTGGCCCTTGTAATTAAAGAAGGGAACAATTACAGCCCGGAACAATTGCGGGAAATAGAAGGTGAATATACCCTGCTCAGATCCCTGGGGGAATTCAACGATATAGGTAAAATGAAAGAGGGGCAGAAAAAAGCCCAGGGCTTGTTGGGGAAACCCTCCCGTATTATTGCGGCCAGTGCCCCTTATTTATTTGCCACTCCTTCTATATTAAGTGTACTCTGGCGCGATGTGGGCAAGTTGCAAAATGTACTAAAATTGATGGAAGAAGAAAAGTCAACCTACCGCCAATTGGCCCGGAACAATGGCGCGGGTGCCTGCCATGTACTGCGGGCCGAGGCAATGCTTATGCGGGGCAAGGATGAGGAAGCGGAAATTTTGTGCCACCGGGCCCTTTATGAGGCCCGGAGCCACCGGCAGCTTGGTGTTTCCATCTGTGCCGAATTGGTCTTGGCCCGCCTAGCCATCCTACGGGGGGATGTGGAGGCCTATTTTACTGCTGTAAAAAATATCAAAAACCGTGCTAAGGAAAGTCCAAGCCCCAGTATACTCCATTTGGCAGAACACTCCCTCTCATTTTTGAGTTTATTGCTCGGTGCCAAGGATAATGTTGCCCCCTATTTTTATGATATGGAGCAGATTAAAGAAAAACTATATGCCCCCATTGTTCCCTTAGCACAGACCCTGCACTTAAAGCTCTTGCTTTTGGACCAGCAGCAGAAGGAATTTTACGGCCTCTCCCGGCTTATACTGGAGGAATCCGGAAAACCGCAGGGCAATATTAAGTATCTGATGCCCCGCCTCCACCAGCTCCTTCTGCTGGCCCGAACAGAACGAGATAGGGGAAGGACCCTGGAGGGCCGGGACTATCTGAAGCAGGCCCTGGCCCTGGCATTGCCCGATGGAATTTATCTCCCCTTTGCCGAAGTGGCGGGAATGGATGAATTCCTAGCTGAATTACCCCTAAGTTCCTTTGAA
>JAAYTH010000125.1 GCA_012523785.1 Bacillota bacterium
CATCTATAAAGAAAGCTAGAGGAGTTTAGTACATTCCAACCGGTTAAAGGGCGGTATGCATCATCTCATCTCCTTAGCGAAATCCATATCCTAACCACATGGGGGCCAAAGAGAAAACAACCAATTAATACCGCCATAAAGGCAGAAACCAACACCGCAGCCGCGGCTACATTTTTTGCCCTCCGGGCCAAGTAATTGTATTCTGATGTGCAAAGATCAACTGTTGTTTCAATGGCAGTATTGAATAACTCGGCCCCCATAACCAGAAAAATTGTTAAGAGCAATATCGCCAGTTCCCCTGTGTTAAGCCCCAGGGCGTAGGCAGCAAGAAGGGCCAGCACTGCAAAAACGGTGTGGATGCGCATATTGCGTTGGGTTTGAAAGGCATAACAGAGACCTTCCCAGGCATAACCGATGCTTTGCATAAGATTTCTGGATTTCACATTTCTTCCCCCAGCCCCAGATAAGCGAGAACCCACTTTTCGCGGGCCCGCATCTCCTTTTGTTGTGCCGGGGAATCATGCCCATAGCCCAGGAGGTGATACAATCCGTGGACGACCAAATATACTAGCTCCCGGGACAGGCTGTGGCCAAATTCCCCGGCTTGAATGGCAGCCCTTTCCAAGCTAATCATAATATCACCCAAAAGGTAGTCCCCCATTTCTGTTTTATAATCTTCACCCGGTTCGAGCTGGGGAAAGGACAAGACGTCAGTGGGGCTATCAACACCCCTATATTGAGCATTATAAGTGCGTATTTGATCATCATCGACGAAGACAATACTAATTTCCGCCCGGGGGGGTATCCCTTCTCCTTTTAATACTATTTCAACCGCCCGTTTTAGCAATTTCATCAGTTCCGGGGGATACCGCAATTTTTTTTGCTTGTCTTGAATTAGTGCCGGCACTTTTCTCCTCCTTCTCCGCTACTTGCCCCACCTTTTGGGGGTATTCGATACGGCTGTGATAAATCCCCGCCAGCACCTGAACAAAAGCAGCGGCTATGGCACTTAGATCCCGGAAGGTTAAATCGCATTCATCCAGCTGGCCATCATGGAGCCGTTCTTTAATCAACCTGTGCACCATGCCCTCAATTCTATTGGGGGTGGGCTTGCCCAAGGAGCGGACCGCAGCCTCTACTGAATCGGCAAGCATTACAATGGCAGCTTCTTTGGTCTGGGGTTTGGGGCCCACATAACGGAAGTCTTCCTTAACCACTTTTTGTTCCTTGGCTTCCTCCAGGGCTTGGTTGTAAAAATAGGTCAACAAGGTGGTACCATGGTGCTGGCCAATGATATCCTTTATTACTTGGGGTAGGCGGTGCCTTTGGGCCAGTTCTAGGCCATCCTTTACATGGGAAGTTATTATTAGGGCACTTAGATTCGCTGCAATCTTATCATGGGGGTTGTCTTTAGATAACTGATTTTCGATGAAAAAATAGGGGCGCTTCAGTTTTCCCGCATCATGGTAATAGGCCCCAGCCCGAACCAAAAGCGAATCAGCCCCCACAGCCTCTGCCGCCGCCTCCCCTAAATTACCCACCAATATACTATGATGATAGGTCCCGGGGGCTTCCAACAGGAGCCGCTTCAATAGTGGGTGATTAGGGTTTGATATTTCCAACAGGGTTACAGCCGTGGTAAGGCCAAAAGTATTTTCCAAATAGGGCAGCAGGCCAATGGTCAAGACGGCCGCTAACACCCCATTTATTATCCCCAGGAAGGTTCCCAAGGACACTTCCTGCCACGGCTGGGCCGTATACAAGCCTGTGCCGATGATGGCTGTCATGTTGCCAGCGGCAACCAAAAGGCCCGCCCGGGTAAGATGGGAACGTTGGTGTAGCCTGGAAACGCTGAAGGTCCCTACCAAACCCCCCACCATGGCTACCACAGCATAGTTTAGGTCCCCCCCGACGATGAGGCCGACAAATGATGCCATCACAATGGTAAACAGGACAGATAGGTGGTTGTCAAGGAGAATGGCAACCAGCATGGAACCAGCGGCCACAGGAATTAAATAGCCATAAAGGGTGTTGGGTATAAGGGTCAGGAGCTTTGCTACTAAAAGATTTACAATCAAGACCAACCCTAACAAAGCCAGAAGGCCCTCGTTGTGCCAAATATCCTTTTTGAACAAATAGAGGTAAACTAGACCCACGACCAGCATAACCAGGATTAAGATCGCCAAACCGACGACCCGGGCCCGGTTGTTTTCTACTTTACGCTGTAGCCCCAAGGCTTCCAACTGTTCCATATGCTCGGGGGTAATAATCTCACCCTTCCTGACAATGGGTAAATCCTGGACAATGGTTCGCCGGGCCGGTTGAACATTCATCCGGGCTTTGCTGCGCTGACGCTCAGTTTCTTCCTCATTGAAAACAAGATTAGGCCGAATGATTTCCGTCGTAATAGCCGATAGAAGCTCCGTCTCTTCAGCAGTTAGTGATAGGTTTTCCACCTCTATTTTGAGCGATTCCCGCTCTTCTTCTAACTGATGTTCCCTAATTCCCCCTTGTAGGGCCGCCTGGATCAATTCCTCGGCTTTGCTTTCTAAAATAGCCAGCCTTTGTTCGTCAATGGCGAGGAAGGCATCTAATGCCGAGGTGGGTAGGTAATAGGGGAGCTCCTCTGCCAAATGCTCTTCCTTTTCAGGTTCTTCCAGATCATCCCGGGAACGGATTTTTTCCGCCGTTAGAAAAGACTGGCTCAATTGTGCCTGTACCTCGTTGTTGACAACCAAATCCGGATCATATACCGGTTCCACCATCCGGGCGGCCATTTCCCGCAGTTCTTCTGTTTTTCCTTCATCAATATAATCCACCGTTCTGGTGGCTCGAAAATCAGCGGGACTGGGCATACCAATTTCCAACTTTTGCACTTGGTAAAAATCCATGGCCAAAATAGCCGTAACAACCAAAAACACCAAGACACCCAAAAACCACCGCCGTATCCCGGAAGAGCGAAAAATTCGACCAGGAAGAGAATCATATAAAAGCTTTTTTAAAGTAGAGAAAGGTCTCATTGATTTAGCCTCCACAGCCCCTAGCCGAAAATTAGTCCTCAGGATGGGGAGTTTTCCGGTCCTAGAAGGTCCTTCCCCATCATTTCTTCATAATCTTCATAGGCCTTGATCACCCGTTGCACTAATGGGTGCCGAACCACATCCCTTTTATCCAAGTACACAAAGGAAATTCCGGGGATATCTTTGAAAATAAACTGGGCTTCTTCCAGGCCTGAATGCTTACCCCGGGGCAGATCTATTTGGGTAATATCACCAGTAACTACCACCTTAGAGCCAAATCCCATTCGGGTGAGGAACATCTTCATTTGTTCCGGAGTAGTGTTTTGCGCCTCATCCAAAAGGATAAAGGAATCATCCAGGGTCCGCCCCCGCATATAGGCCAGGGGGGCCACTTCAATAATACCCCTATCCACGTATTTTCGAAAGGTGTCAATGCTCAAAATATCATACAAAGCATCATAAATAGGGCGTAGGTATGGATCCACCTTTTCCTGCAGGTCCCCGGGTAAAAAGCCTAATTTTTCACCGGCTTCCACCGCCGGGCGGGTCAAAATAATCCGGCTGGCCTCCTTGGCCTTAAAGGCCTGTACCGCCATGGCCATGGCCAAATAGGTCTTACCGGTTCCGGCGGGCCCAATCCCAAAGACAATACCATCCCGACGGATGGCATCCACATAAGTTTTCTGCCCCTGGGTCTTGGGTTTGATTTCCTTACCCCTATTTGTCACCAGGATAACATCATGGAATAATTTTTTCAATTGCAGTTTCTCCTCGCCTTTTACCATCTGGGTCGCATAACGGACATCTTGGATTGTAATCATATTTCCCCGCTCTATCACATCCAGTAGCTGTTGCAGCAATTCTTTAACCTTACCCACGGCCTCTGAGTCACCGAAAATAGTTATCTCTGTCCCCCGGGGCAATATTTGTACTGGAAATGTATCCTCCAGGAGTTTTAGGTGTTCATCGAACTTGCCAAAAAGAGATAGTGCATGGTCATTGTTCTGTACCTTTAGTTTGGCCTCCGTCCTTTTTTTCAAACCCTTGTCCCCTTTCCCCATCAGTTACCTCTGGTTCAAACCCCCGGGGTTCAGCAATATTTTCCAAAACCTCCAAGACTACCTTCACCTGTACCTGATCTATGCACCCCGGGGGCATGGGCCTTACTTCCTCCGCCAAAACTTTAGCCTCGGGGGAAAGCTGAGCCTTAATCCGGGCCACCGCCGCCGCCCGAGCCCTCTTTTCAGCTTCCGGCAGTGGAATTGGGCGCACAGTTTCCACTACTTCATGATAAGTAGTTATTATAGTTTCGACGGGAAGAGTAATATTCCTCCAAAACACAAGCCTTTTAATCTCCTCTTCACCCTCATAGTGGGGGAAGGGCACTTCATCCCTACCCCGGATAATGATTTCCCTTTCTCCCATCCTTAGGGAAACAATCTGATGTGAATTACCAGTACGCCTACGTTCAGTTTCTTGCCGGGGACACCGGCCATAGGCTGCAGGCCAGATTAAAGCCCGCACAATTCCTTGGGCTGCCACCGGACGCCCCGCCAGGGTGCCGCGAATTAATATTTCCCCCTTGGCTACCGCCTGTCCCTTGCCGACCTGAGGTTCCCCCACCAGGACGATAATTTCTTCTACTATTCCTTCCCGACGAGCAACCAGATGACAGGGCATTCCCACCAACGGTGGGGTTTGTTTGGGTACCAGATGAATCATAAGTAAGGTCCCCCGAAACTCAACATTTACCCAGGCCAAATCGGGATTGTTTAAAATTATTTGCCGGGAAAGCTCGTCCAGATCGATATTTCTTTTTAAGGCCCCGATTTTAACACCTCTATTATAAATCTCAGCCAAAATCTTTTTTGTTTGTATGGGTTCCGATATGCCCGAAACCTCAATGGACCAAATAAAATACCCTAACCCATAAAGGGTCGTAAAAAACAGAAGCAGCCCTAGTACTAACATTTGCCGGCCCCGCAGGCGCAGGCAATAAAATGGCAGGCCCTTTTTTTGCAAGATTCTTACCCGGCAGCGGGTAGAGCGAGCTATGGGGCGCAGGAGGCGAAAGTTACTTGCCCCCATGGATAGTAATATACCTTGGTCATCCCGAGCAATACCCCAAAGATAGATTCCTCTACTTATACAGAGATTAACAAACTTCTCCAGGGCAATACCCGTGACTCGTAGGCGCACATAACCGGTCAGATAATACCAAAGGTGTAGGATAAGCATAGCCTCCCTCCTTAATCGTGAAACTCAACACCTTTGAGCTGACCATCAATAACTATTTCCTCTTTAGATATTAGGGAAATATTCAAATTACTCCCTTGCAAGACAACTTCCCCCTTCTCCAGGCATACTCTTATTTGAACGGGTTCATATTGGATTAGTCCCCGGTGGTTTTCTATCACCAAGCGTAGGTTCCCCAACAGGGTAATTCGGGGAAGATCTAACAAGATGTCCTTGGGCAGCTCAAAAAAGTCGGCCAGTTCACTGCGCAAGGCCCTTGCGCGCTGCCTTCCCATCCTTGCCCCCCCTTTCTTGCCCCCATTCCCTTCAGCCTTCAAATTATAGATTTGGGTCTACTTCCCCTAACCTACAGCCCTTCTGGTACAAGCTGCTCCCTTCCCAGGGATTTTCGTCCCACCTCTAAGCTAAATCTATGCATTAAATATCCCTTTTAACACCCAAAGAGCCCCCGGCAAAAATGCAGCGGGGACTCTTATCTGAACAATCCGGAAACTAAATATGGGGCCGCCAAGGCCTTTTGGAGCGGGGTGGTTGTAAGACCTCGGACATAATAATCCCCCGTACATAGGCCTCGGGGCCAGAAAACAGTCCTTTGATAGCCTGTTTTCCACGCTGTGCCGGCTTTAATTTTTCTTTCCGGGGGGGTATCCGGCTGATCACTTCCACGGGTTCTGCCTTCCGGGGAGGGACTAGATCTTTCCGGGGCCTTATCTTAGCAGCAGTCGGAAAGGTAGGTACATCCCCGGTTGTCCTTTGTTCTTCCGGTCGATAGGTGTCTCCTCCATCCTTAGTGGGCGGGAACGGTACTGGTTCCCGACGCTTGGGGGCCGCCTGTCTGCTTTCCCGAAAACCCCTCAACACCCGCGACACGAGAATTATCAAGGAGTAGATCAATAATAAACGAGCCATTATTAAATCCCCTTCCTACCGGTGAACACTTTAACTATTATCTCCCTCCCCTTCCCGGGTCTCATCCTTTTCCAGCCGGGAAATTGAGTGGCGCATTTGCGTGTCGGCACCGATATTCTTATAATTCATATAATCCATTACCCCCAACTTGCCCTGCCGCAATGCATCGGCTAGGGCCCTGGGCACATCGGCCTCCGCCTCCACCACCCGGGCCCTCATTTCCTGCACAGAGGCCTTCATTTCTTGTTCTTTGGCAATGGCCATGGCCCTTCGCTCCTCCGCCTTGGCCTGGGCAATCCGTTTATCAGCCTCTGCCTGATCAGTTTGCAGTTGAGCCCCGATATTTTCACCAATATCAATATCGGCAATATCTATGGAAAGGATTTCAAAGGCCGTGCCGGCATCCAATCCCTTCTCCAGGACCGTCTCTGAGATAGAATCGGGGTTTTCCAACACTTCCTTGTGGCTCTTGGCCGAGCCAATGGTTGTAACTATACCTTCCCCCACCCGGGCAATGACGGTAGCCTCGCCAGCACCACCGACCAGGCGATCAATATTGGCCCGCACCGTAACCCGGGCCATGGCCTTCACTTCAATACCATTGGAGGCTACTGCCGTAACTTCGGGGGTTTCGATGACCTTGGGATTAACACTCATCTGCACAGCTTCCAAGACATCCCGCCCGGCTAAATCAATGGCCGCTGCCCTTTCAAAGGTAAGGGGGATTTCCGCCCTCTGGGCGGCAATTAGGGCGTTTACCACCCTATCAACATTTCCTCCTGCCAAAAAGTGCGCCTCCAGTTGGTTGACAGATAAATCCAAACCCGCCTTCACCGCCTTGACCAAAGGCATAACAATACGGGCCGGCGGAACCCGCCGCAGGCGCATTCCAATCAAGGTCCCAATCCCAATTTTTACCCCGGCGGCCAGGGCCGAGATCCACAGCCCCAAGGGTACAAAACTAAAGATTACTAAGAGCCCAATAAAAACCAGCAACACTGGGAGCAAAAATAAAATAATACTGTAAATGTCATTCATAATCATTCGGTCTCCTTTCCATATGTTTCCCTAATAGGATGTACTAAAACCCGGCCCCCCTCCACCCGTATTACCTTGATTTTGGTTCCAGCCGGAATAAATATGCCTTCGGAGATGACATCTTGCCGCCCGCCTTCTATTTCAGCCGCACCGGCCGGCCGCAGGGGGGTTAAGGCTATCCCTTCCTTGCCAGTTAAAGAACTTAAATCCCGGGGAGCCACATATCCATGTTCCTTGTCCAATCTATCACCAAGGATTAACCACCGCCACTTATGGGTTTTTGTTATATAACGTAGCAAGAAAACAACCAAAAGCAGTGTAGCCCCCAATGCAACCACTAGATATGTAATTGCCCGGGCAAAATCCCCCGTTGCCAGCAAAATACTTCCCAAGATAGCCAAGATGCCGCTGACCCCCACTAGACCAAAACCCGGAATTACTAAAAGCTCCAGCAGTAGTAAAAAGACCCCCGCTAGAAAAAGACCCACCACCCACCAGCCAGCTAATCCGGCTACTAGATGCCCGCCAAAATAGAGTCCCAAGGAAAGCAAACCCACTGTCCCGGAAATACCCCAACCGGCAGTATATAATTCAATTACTAGGCCGGTGAAACCTATGGTAAGGAGTAAAGGACTGACCAGGGGACTGGTAACAAAACGAGATATTTTTTCTGCCGTCGTCGGAGCGGAAAAAATTAGTTCTGCCTGGGGGTAGCCCAAATAATCTATGATCTCCTGATAATTGCCTAAAATCACATCGGCCAAGCCCAATTCCAAAGCCTGCTGGGCCGACAGACTGAGAAGTTTTCCGGAGGCAATAATATCGGGGATAGCAATATCTGCATCGACCATGGCCGCAGCAAGGCGAGGATCCCGGCCAGTGGCCTCTGCCGTCGCCGCAAACTCTTCCCGTAGGGCGGAAACGGTTTTTTCATCGGCCGGTTCATCTCCCAGCCGGGGTTCGGCAGCACCGATACTGCTTCCAGGGGCCATGATTATGTGATCCGCCGCCAGGGTAATTAATGCTCCCGCCGACCAGGCCCGGTTGTGTACAAAGGCCGCCGTCGGCAGCGGGGCGGCAAGTATATGATCCTTCAGCTGGGTAGCCCCATCTACCCGGCCGCCAAAGGTATTTATATCTAAAATAACAGCCCGGGCCCCTGCGCCTTTGGCCGCCTCCAGACTTCTGGCAAGGTAAGGCACCAAGCCCAGATCAATATCCCCCTCGATGGGAATGATATGTATAACATCTCCATTTGCAGCTAGGGCCCTGCTATCCCCGGATAATGGGGCCCAGACCAGTCCCAATAGTATCAATAGGGATAATACAATCCGATATGAAATTTTATCTCCCACGGCACTCCACCTTCCTCCCGGGGGGGCGGCATCTAAACCGAATAAAATCTTATTTTATTATTATGCCCATTTTGGGAAAATGTCCCCAATATCTTTATAACTAATTCCACTCTTGGGAGACATCTCCTGCTATTATACTTGTAATTCTTCCCCTAGGGTTGGTAAATTAAAAAAAGGTAACTAGTCAGCTGCAGCTACAAACCGTATCTTGTCGGCTTCCCGATACATCACAAAATGTCCTAGTTGTCATTCTGCGGGCAGTGCCCCAAGGATTTTTACAGTCTAAGGCCTGAGATCCTTTGCTTCGCTCAGGATGACACTAGGAGTTGCTGCTAAATAGTTACAAAAAAAGACCCAGTACCAAGTACTGGGTAACAATCACGTCTGTATCTCATCCAGCAGCCTACGTGCTACTTGATTGACCGTTTTTCCCTCTGCCCTACCCCTAACCTTGGGGATGGTTTCCTTCATCACCCTACCTAAGTCACGGGGGCCCGAGGCACCTATTTGTGCAATGACCTCCCGAACCAATTTTTCAATATCCGCCTCCGAAAGTTGTTCCGGAAGATAACCCATCAGAATAGCAATCTCTTCCTTTAGCTTGGCCACCAATTCCCCCCGCCCGGATTTTTCATAAGCCGGTAATGATTCTTTACGCATTCTAACTTCCCGGGCTAATATATCAAGGACCTCTTCATCAGAAGGTTTGCGGCCTAATTCAATCTCCTTATTTTGTATGGCAGACCTTGCCAGCCGGATCACATCCAGCTTGGTCCTTCCGGCCTTTTTCTCCTTCATGGCGGCCTTCATATCCTGGAATAATCTATCACTAAGGGACATTGTATCCCCCCTACCTGGATCTCCTTCTTGCCTGACGTTTGCGAGCAGCCTCTGACTTCCTTTTGCGCCTCACACTTGGTTTTTCATACACTTCCCGCTTCCGGGCTTCGGAAAAAACCCCTGCCTTTCTACACTGCCGGCGGAAACGACGTAGTGCACTGTCAAGGGACTCATTTCTTCTTTTTCTAACTTGCGCCATTTTTATCCCTCCCCTCCACTACAACCGTCGGCCCAATCTTTTTCTAGCCATCAGTTAGATAAGTCGCCGGCAATCCACAGCCCTTTATCCCGGGGGCCACTGCATATGGCGACCGCCTAAAAGATGAAAATGCAGGTGGCCAACCGTCTGTCCTCCCTCATCCCCCGTGTTTATTACCGTTCTGAATCCTTTTTTACTGAGGCCATATTCTACAGCAACTTTACGTATAACGGTAAAAACATGTGTCAGCAGTTCACCATCCTCCTCCGTTAACTCTAGCAGTGTAGAGACATGGCGTTTGGGAATAAGGAGAAGATGAATGGGGGCTTGGGGGGTAATGTCTTTGAAGACTAGAACCTGGTCATCCTCATGGACGATATCGGCCGAGAGTTCCCCGGCTGCAATGCGGCAAAAAATACATTCTGACACGTTTCAGACGCCCCTCTCCAAACATCTTTCGTATTGATTATTCCACACCATTCATATTCTATGCTTAGGTGTTGAAATCCTGCTTCTGAAGGAAAAACACATCTGGCTCCTGGAAAACATATTTATATTGCACCCTAGGCACCCAAAAATTTGTATCTGCTATTTTTCCCAGCTATATTATTGTCATCATTCAGCCCGGCCACGACTATACCCCACCCCTTCACCCTGTATTTGGGAAAATACCCAATGCATATATTAAACTATTAAATGTCATAAAGTACTATTGAATTGCCAAGGTGAAATTAGTCAAATATAATATCTACCAGCAGATTATAATCCAGCATTTCTAGAAAGGGGTAGCCATATGAATCAAACCTTGGTTATATTGGCAGCCAGCTATCTACTGGGGGCTTTACCCCGCAGTAGATTTTTTCCTCCCCGGCCTTTGCGGGTAATTCTAATTAAAGAAATAGCCGTAGGCGCAATGGCAGCCCTGCTAGCTAAAGCAGTTGTAGGCACTGACTTTAGCATTATCCTGGCCGGCCTGGCAGCCTTGGGGGGCCACAATTGGCCACCTTTCCCTTCTAAAAATTTAGAGCCGGGTATGGCTCCAAGCCTGGGTGTGCTCCTATTTATCTCTCCCCATACCTTGGCTGCAATGGCAATTTTATGGCTTTTTATCTTTATCCTCAGCAAGGAATTTGGCCTCAGCACCTTCTTCAGCTACCTGAGCCTGCCCTTTCTTTTATGGTACTACAAACGCTATGATGTTTATATCCTCTTCGGCCTCATCTGTGCCGGCCTGGTGGTCTATCAGTACCTGACCCACCGGGAAAAAAGTGAAGATTCATCCCCGGAGTTGGTTAGAAGGGCCATGGTGCAAAAGAAACTCCTTCGTAAGGGAATAATGGCATTATCAGTATTTTTCCTAGCTACATCCCTTTATTTTACCCGCTATGTATATAGGGGGTTCAGTATGCAAATAGACCTGATCCGCACGGGAAACCAAGAGCTAAATTTTGTTGCCCTTACCTTTGACGATGGCCCAGATCCCCTTTATACTCCCCTAATTCTGGATGTCCTCAAGGATTACGATGTCAAAGCCAGTTTCTTTCTCCTAGGTAAGCATGTGGAAAAATACCCGGAAATTGCCCGACGCATTGTAAGGGAAGGACATGACATCGGCAATCATACCTACTCCCACCGTAGCCTTGTCCCCCTGTCTCCCCATAAAACCGAGTTAGAAATAATAAAGGCCGGGGAAGCAATCGAAGTAGCGACAGGTCTCCGCCCCTATCTTTTCCGGCCCCCCCGGGGCATTTACTCCGCCCATGCCCGAGATTTTCTCCGGGAACAACAGTACAGCATTGTTCTCTGGTCCCTTAGTACCAAGGATTGGATAGAGTTAAGTGCAAAGGATTTGGTGGGAAACGTGTTAAAAAAAATCCACGGCGGGGATATTATCCTCTTTCATGACAGTGGAAACATTGTCAGTACCGCCGGTGGCAATAGAATAAATACTGTAAAGGCACTACCCCAGGTTATTGAAGGGTTGTGGGCCCAAGGTTACAATATTGTCCCCGTTTCGGATCTACTAATCATCTCCGGGTTGACTACTACAGAACCGCTGTATTAAATCTTGGGGGTATATTCCCCCTGGCACACCTCTTCCCCCACATCGGTGATGGTAACCGGTACTATCCGACCTTGAAGGACATCATCACCCTCCAAAACAACCCGAATGTAATTACCGGTATAACCGGTTAAAAGACTGGTGTCCCCATCCCTTTTGTGTTCAATTAGGACTGGAAGGGTCAACCCCAAATGCTTTTTGTGAAAGTTCAAGGCCAATTGCCGCCCCAGCTGATCCAGTTTTAGGGCCCGCTTTTTTTTGGTCTGGTAAGGGACCTGATCCATAAATCCCGCCGCCGGTGTTCCCCGGCGGGGAGAATAGGGAAAAACATGCAACCGGCTAAATCCCATCTGCTGGACAAACTTATAACTAGCGGTAAAGTCCTCCGGGGATTCACCCGGGAACCCAACCATAATATCGGTGGTAATACCAATATCCGAAACCATCCGGCGCACATGTTTTATCCTTTGGGAAAACTCTAGCAGTGTATAGGGTCTGTTCATCTTTTCTAAAATATAGCCAGAGCCACTCTGAAGGGGGATGTGTAGGTGGGGGCAGACCTTGGGGTTGCTGGCCATGACCTGTAAGAGCTCAGGAGTAATTTCCGTGGGCTCGATGGAACCAAGGCGAATTCTTTCCAGGCCGGGAACCTCGGCAACAGCCCCTACAATTTGGGCCAGGTTAATATCCTCAGCCAAATCTACCCCATATAGGCCTAAGTGGATGCCAGTCAGCACCACTTCTTTGTAGCCTTTTTTTGCATAGGCCATCGCCGCCTCCATTACCCTAGGAGGCAAAAGGCTCTTAAGGGGGCCCCGGGCATAGGGAATGATACAAAAGGTGCAGTACTGACTGCAACCATCTTGAATTTTAAGGAAAGCCCGGGTGCGGTCGGAAAATTCCCGAGGAAGTTCTTCAAATTCAAGGGCCCCCTTGATATCCCCTACCACATTTAGTAAGCACTGTTTCCGGGCTGCTTTTTCCACCAAGTTGACAATATCCCGCCGTCTTTGGGTTCCCAGCAGGACATCGACACCGGGGATAGCCCCTATCTTCTCCGGTGCCGTTTGGCTATAGCAACCCACAACAGCAATGACCGCCCCGGGGCTTAACCTACGGGCCTGGCGAATTGCTTGCCGGGATTTACGGGCCGCCAGGTGGGTTACGGTACAGGTGTTTATTATGACCACATCTGCTGGCTCCCTAAAGTCCACTACTTTATAATTATGTTCCCGAAATAGGGTCTTCATGGATTCACCCTCGGCTTGGTTCACCTTGCAGCCCAAGGTATGAAAAGCAACGGTCTTTTGCATATACTGCCTCCATCCTTCAGCCCCTGCAGGCAGCTCCCAAATCCCCGGCTTCGTAAAGGATAATGCTGATGGCCGCCAGAGCGGCCGTTTCGCTACGCAAAACCCGGGAACCCAGGCTGACTATCCGGGCACCATATTCATCGGCCAGCTCTACCTCATCTAATTCAAAGCCACCTTCCGGCCCCACTACCACGAGAACCCGAAGGGTTTTCCCCCCATGGGGAAAAATATTACCTAAAACTGTATCCAGTCCCAGGCTCCCCTCCCCTTCCCAAGGAAAGATGATGTGGGTCCCTTCCCCGCCATACTCCCGCAGCATTTCCTCCAGTTCGACGGCAGGTTTAACCTGGGGCACAATAGTGCGGCCGCACTGCTTCGCCGCCTCTTTAACTATTCGCTGCCACCTCTTCCGCCTTCGGGCCTCCCTCCCTTTTTCCAACCTGACCACCGAACGCCGGCAGATGGTGGGAACAAAGGTATGCACACCCAACTCAGTTCCCTTTTGTAGGACAAAATCCATCCTCTCACCCTTCACCAGGGCCTGGGCCAAAATAAGCTGCAGATCGGGCTCACTATCCTTTAGGATCGGTTCTAAAAGCCGGGCCCGGGATTCTCCAGAATCCGACCGGGTGATTTGGGCCCGGAAGGCCCTTCCCCGGCCATCACATACTTCAATCAGATCCCCGGGACCCAGCCGCAAGACGCGGTTGAGGTGGGCGGCTTCCTCCCCGGCAATAATAACCTCCGGGGAATCTGTGGCAATATCCTTGACAAAAAAACGATGCAACCCATCACTTCCCCTTAATAATAAACATTGTCCAATCATCCCGGACCCTGCTGTCGATAATGACAAACCCCGCCCTGAGCAATGTTTCCTGAACCTCTGTTGAACGGGCAGCGACGATGCCACCCAAAATAGCCCGCCCTCCAGGCAGTAAAAAAGGCCCCAGCTGGGCAGCCAGATCCATAATTACATCGGCAGTAAGGTTGGCCACAATTAAGTCGGCCGGCTGCCCAAGCCCCTTAAGGAGGTCCCCTTGGCAGATAAGGACCCGGTCCTCCACCCCATTTTGAATCACATTAGACCGGGCGCTGTCAACTGCAATAGGATCACGATCAACACCCGTTACTGCAGCAGCTCCCAGCTTGGCAGCCGCTATGGCCAAAATACCCGATCCGGTGCCGATATCAAAAACCCTTTCTCCACCGGTAATGTATTCTTCCAAGGCCAGCAGGCACATAACCGTTGTCGGATGGGTGCCGGTGCCAAAGGCCATGCCGGGGTCAATTTCAATTACAACCTGGTGGGGTGTAGGCTCATAATATTCCCAGATGGGTTTTATCACCAACCTTTGCCCCATTTTTATAGTCCGATAGTGCTTTTTCCATCCCCCCGCCCAATCTTCTTCCCCCACCCGACGATATTCAACTATCCCTTCTAGTTGAGGTAGTGCAGCCAAAATTTTGTCCATATTGATACTAACTTCCTCTAGTTTTGCCGCCAGGGAAGAATCGACGGCCAGGTAACCCCGGACAACAACCTTCCCCTTCGCTTCCGGAAGGGGAAGATCCTCATATTCCCAACCTTCAGAACGATATCTATGCACAACCTCCGGATCTTCAATCACCACACCACCGGCCCCAAGTTCATGAAACATATTGGCAACCGCTTCCTTGCCCTCCCCGTCAATAGTTACAATTACCTCCGACCACTGCATCCTTTACTCCTCCCCCGACGGTTTTTACCCACAATTTATATACAGCCCCGGGCAACCTGCAGCTAAAATATCCACCGCAAGAAATGGAATCCCATTATTTAATGCCCCGATGCGGAGATAGGGTTAGGCACTGGGGATTAACTACCCTAATTGGCGCCAAATGCATCCCTCATCTTTTCAAAGAAACTCCTCTCCTCCGTTTTTTCCTTTTGCAGGGTTTCGTCTAATTCCTGTAAAAGTTCCCGCTGTTTTGCCGTCAACCTGGTCGGGACCTGGACAGTAACCCGCACATGTTGATCTCCCCGTCCCCCCCGCCGTAGGTGGGGGACTCCCTTCCCCCGTAGGCGGAACCTTGCCCCCGGTTGGGTTCCCTGGGGAATGGTCAGTTTGGCCTTGCCGTGGAGCGTTGGTACTTCAATTTCCGCACCCAATGCCGCCTGGGTAAAGGTAAGGGGAGCTTCGTAGAGGATATTTGCCCCCTGGCGGGTAAAATAGCGATGGGGTTTCACAGTAATGTAAACATATAAGTCTCCCGGGGGCCCTCCCCTATCCCCGGCTTCACCTTCATTACTAATACGAATCTGAGAACCAGTATCCACTCCCGGAGGTACACTAACCTGGATCCTCCGTTTGCGCCGGACTTTGCCCCGCCCCTTGCAAGTACTGCAAGGGCTTGTAATTATCTGCCCGGTTCCACCACAGGCGTTACAAGGAGCGACATTCACCATCTGCCCCAAGGCTGTTTGCCGGACCTGTTTAATCTGTCCGGTCCCACCACAGACATTGCAAGTAGTCGGATGGGTGCCGGGCTCTGCACCGGTACCCTTACAACGGGGACAAGTCTCAGTGCGCAGTAGTTCTATATCCCGCCCGGCTCCGCTGACTGCCTCCTCCAGGGTGATCCTTAAATCATACCGCAGATCAGAGCCCTGACGGGGCTGGTTTCTTGCCCTGCCAGCGGAAGTAGAACCAAAGCCTCCGCCGAAAAACATATCAAAGATATCACCGAAACCAGCAAAATCGCCAAATCCCCGGGGGCCTGATTGATAGCCACCCTCCCCAAAGGCACTGGAGCCGAATTGATCATAACCGGCCCGCTTTTGAGGATCACTTAATACATCATAGGCCTGTTTTACCTCTTTAAATTTATCCTCCGCCGTGGGATCATCGGGGTTTACGTCGGGATGATACTTACGGGCCAGTTTTCTATAGGCCTTTTTAATGTCATCCGGGCTTGCATCACGGGAAATACCCAAGACCTCATAATAATCCCTTTCACTCATAGAACCTCACCACCTTTACCCCGGTCTCCCTCCTCCCGGATATTTTATTTTTCTTCTTCGTCTTCATCAATAATCTCGTAATCAGCATCTACTACATCTTCATCAGAGGCTTTTTCCTTCGCCCCGGCCCCTTCTGTGCCACCGTCGGCGGCCTGTTCGCTTTCCGCTTGATAGGCAGCGGAACTCAGTTCAAAAATGGCCGACTGGAGGCCTTCGGAGGTTTCCTTGATTTTTTCGGTTTTATCTTCTTGCATAGCATTTTTGACTTCGTCAATAGCCTTTTTTACCTTTTCCTTAAGGCTCTCATCCACCTTATCGCCCAGCTCCTTCAGGGCCTTTTCTCCACTGTACACCAGGGCTTCAGCCTCATTTCTTGTTTCTACTGCCTCCCGGCGTTTTTTATCTTCTTCACCAAACTTTTCCGCCTCTGCCATCATCTTTTCTATTTCTTTCTCATCAAGGCCCCCGGAGGCTTCGATGGTTATCTTTTGTTCCTTGCCGGTGGCCTTGTCTTTTGCCGAGACGTTGACAATTCCATTAGCGTCAATATCAAAGGTAACTTCAATCTGGGGTATGCCCCGGGGTGCTGGTGGAATTCCCGTCAGGTGAAACCGGCCCAAAGTTTTATTATCCGCTGCCATGGGCCGTTCACCTTGCAGGACATGGATCTCCACACTGGTCTGATTATCCGCGGCCGTAGAGAAAATCTGGCTCTTTGAAGTGGGGATAGTAGTATTGCGCTCAATAATCCTGGTGAAAACAGCCCCCAAGGTTTCTATGCCCAGGGAAAGGGGTGTTACATCAAGCAAAACTACATCCTTCACATCACCGGCCAATACCCCGGCTTGAATTGCGGCTCCAGCAGCAACACATTCATCGGGATTAATCCCCCGATCCGGCTCCTTGCCGATGTACTTTCTAATGGCCTCCTGGACAGCCGGGATTCGGGTAGAGCCCCCTACCAACAAAATCCGATCAATTTGCTCTGGTTTCAAGTCTGCATCGGCAATGGCCTGCCGCAAGGGCCCCATTGTATTTTCCACCAGATCGGCAGTCAATTGTTCAAATTTGGCCCGACTGATGGTCATTTCCAAATGCTTAGGGCCGGTATCATCGGCAGTTATAAAGGGCAGGTTTATGGTGGTACTGCTGAGGCTTGAAAGTTCAATCTTGGCCTTCTCCGCCGCCTCACTAAGACGTTCCAGTGCCATCCGATCCCAGCGCAGATCAACCCGGTGATTCTTCTTAAACTCATCGGCAATGTAATCTATCAGCCTTTTGTCAAAATCGTCCCCACCTAGTTTATTATTGCCACTTGTTGCTTTAACCTCAAAAACGCCATCTCCCAGCTCCAGAATTGATACATCAAAGGTACCTCCACCCAGATCGAAAACCAAAATGGTAGAGCTTTCCTCCTTATCAATGCCAAAGGCCAGGGCAGCCGCCGTGGGTTCGTTGATGATGCGTAACACTTCCAGGCCTGCAATCATGCCCGCGTTCTTGGTGGCCTGCCGTTGGCTGTCGGAAAAATAGGCCGGTACCGTAATTACCGCTTTTTCTACCTTCTCACCCAGGTAGGCTTCCGCATCCTGCTTTAGTTTTTGTATAATCATAGCGGAAATATTTTGGGGAATATATTCCTTACCATCAATTTCCACCTTGTAATCCGTACCCATATGCCGTTTGATACTTGCCACCGTACGTTCCGGGTTAGTGATGGCCTGCCGCTTAGCCACTTGACCCACTAACAGTTCACCATCCTTGGCCAGGGCAACAACCGAGGGAGTTAGCCTACTGCCCTCAGCATTGTTAATAACCGTGGGTTCACCACCCTCTAAAACAGCCACCACTGAGTTAGTAGTGCCCAGATCAATACCAATCACCTTTGACATATACAATGACCTCCTTCACTTCCTAGAAGATTATATGTTTTCACATTTTCGCCACCTTTACCATGCTGGGACGCAAAACCCGGTCATGGATAAGGTAACCTTTTTTTAATTCTTCTACAATTGTACCCGCCGCCGCTCCAGTATCATCAACCTGCATCACTGCCTCATGCACCCGGGGATCAAAGACTTCCCCCAGGGCTGGCACAGGTTTTACACCTTCTTTGGCTAAAACATCAAGAAACTGACGATATATCATCCCTACCCCCTCGACGATGGAATCCGCCGATGAGCCTTCTCCCGTTTGTAAAGCCAATTCTAAATTATCCAGGATGGGTAACAATTGTAAGAAAAGCTCCTCATTGGCCCTCTTTATGGTTTCCCGCCGCCCCCTTTCCATTCGGCGGCGGTAGTTTTCAAAATCAGCCATGGTCCTCTGTAAAAGCCGTAAATATTCTTCCTTTTGTGCCTCCTCCTTCTCTAGTGCATCCCGGAGGACGATGACCTCATCCTTTTCATCTTCGGTTAAGTCCCTGCTTTCCTCCTCAACCACTTCTTCCCCAGGCGGAAGGGGAACCTCCATCGCCCCGTCGTCAATAGATGGTTCCCCCGGCGGCCCATCTTGTTCATGGTCCTTATTTTCTCCCTGGCCATGAGAATCTAAATCATCTTCTTGGGAATATAACTTTTCTTCCATTTATATTATTACACCACCCTTTAGGATTATAATAGAGTCAATATGCACTGACAGGGATCTTCAGAAGGGACCCGCCCCCATTAAATTGCAAACAAGGGCGGGCCATGTTATTACCCCTGTCAAATCCGGACACCCCGGGGAATTTTAACCTAGCGCAGTATTTCCCGCAGAGTATCACTGAGCTGTTTCTGCATAAATTCCACCGCAGAGACAACCCGGGCATAATCCATCCTGGTTGGTCCCAAAACACCTATGGTGTAGACCTTACGGCCGCCGATCTCATAGCTGGCCGTCACTATGCTGCATTCCTGCATCTCTACATATTTATTCTCTTCCCCAATTATAATTTCAATATCCTTCGAGGTCACATCTGCCAACAAGCCACAGAGAAACTCCCTTTCCTCCAATAATTGAAGCAATCCCCGTACCTTCTCCACATCACTAAATTCCGGATGTTTTAAGAGATTGGTAGTTCCGCCCAGATATACTTTTTCCCCTCCGGCAGAAGCAAAGTTGGAGATCAAATCCTCAAAAAATTCCTGTAAGGCCCTATTTCGCCGGGAAAATACTTTATAAAGTTCCTGTAAAAGGGAGCCGCTCAAATCTTCCAGGGGAACCCCCGCCAAGAGCCGGGTGAAAAGGCGGGCAATTTGATCTAATTCAGATGCAGAAATCCCCCTTGGTATTTCCATGAGCCTGTCTTGCACCAGCCCGGTATCTGTGATCAACAGTACCACCACATACTTGGAATCCAGGGGAATTAGACGCAGTTGTTGGAAAATCTGCTGTCCTAATACAGGGCCCATAATGAGGGAAATATAGTGGGAAACCTCGGACAAGGCTTTACTAGCCCGGTAAAATACGGTATCTATTTTGGCCAGCCGCTGCTGCAAAGATCTGCTCAACCTCTGCTCTTCTTCAGAGGTAAGTTTTTCCGCCTGCATCAGGGAGTCGACAAAATAGCGATAACCCTTATAACTGGGAACCCTCCCAGCCGATGTATGGGGTTGTTTTAGGTAACCCATATCATCTAAATCAGCCATTTCGTTTCGGATTGTGGCCGGACTAATTCCCAAATTATAACGGCGTGCTAAGGTGCGGGAACCCACCGGCTCTGCCCTTTGGATATAGTCACTGATCAAAGCCTTAAGGATAGTCCGCTTTCTTTCGCTCAGCATCACAATCACCCTTCGATTAGCACTCTCTTCTATAGAGTGCTAATAATTCTTCTTTCAAAATACCCTAAAACCCATTCTTTGTCAAGGGCCGGGGGGATGTTTTTTAGGTGGGAAGAAATTCTATAAAAACCCGATTGGCGAATAGCAGGCCCTTTGCCGTGAGCTGCATCCGCCGGGGAGTAATTTTTAATAGCCCCTGTTGCACCAACTTATCAATACTGTCCGCATAAAGTGAACAGAGATCCCGTTGGAATCTTTTTTGAAAGCGCCGCCTGTCAATGCCCTCCCGGGTCCGCAGGCCAAGGATTACCGTTTCCGACTGTTCTAGTTCAATTGTCAATTTTTCTTGGTTTACAATCGGCGTCCTACCCTGCTCCAGTGTTGACAAGTATCTTGTCAATGACTCGTCATTGGCCCAGCGTGTTTTTCCATCATATGAATGGGCCCCCGGCCCCAATCCCAAGTAAGGTTCATTGTACCAATAGGTTAAATTATGTCGGCACTCCCATCCCTTAGGGGCAAAACTGGATATCTCATATTGCCGGTAACCAGCCGGAGGTAGCATATCTAGGGCCAGCTGATACATGGCCAGATCCAGTTCCTCATCTGGTGTTGAAAGCAGACCATCTTCCCGCCATTGATAAAACCGTGTTCCTTTTTCAAATACTAGGTTGTAGGTGGAAATATGTTCCGGCCCCAGCTCAATTGTATCAGTGAGGGTTGTCGCCCACTGTTTTAAGGTCTGGCCCGGCAAAGCAAACATAAGATCAAAATTTACATTTTGAAACCCCGCCTGCCGGATTAGGTCATGGGATTCGTAAACCTCCATCGACTTATGTGTACGCCCCAGCCGGTAGAGGTGTTCATCTTGGAGGGCCTGGACACCTAAACTAATTCGGTTTACACCTGCAGCCTTCATTTCCCGTAATTTTTCGGGGGAAATGGTGCCCGGATTACACTCCACACTCACCTCGGCAGAAGGTTCTGCCTTTGCATGCCGGTTAAGGAGGGCAAACAATGCCGACAGTTCCCTTTGGGAAAGGCAAGAAGGGGTCCCGCCGCCGAAATAGATGGTATTAACCCTGGTCTCGGCCAGCAACTGGTGATACAAGTCCAACTCCTTCTGCAGTCCCTTGAGGTAATTCTGAACCATATCCTGCCTATAAGGAAAGGATACAAAATCACAATAATGGCATTTCCGCACACAAAAGGGCACATGGATATAAAGACCTATTTTTTTCACTTACGAACTCCTTTTTTACAACCCATGGCCGACGGATTAAACAGATTGGGGCGGACCTATTTAATCTTTAAAACTGCCATAAAGGCCTCCTGGGGCACCTCCACACTCCCCACCTGTTTCATCCTCTTTTTGCCTTCTTTTTGTCTTTCCAAAAGTTTCCGTTTCCTCGTAACATCGCCACCGTAGCACTTTTGCAGCACATCTTTTTTCAAAGCCCGCACCGTTTCCCGGGCAATGGGCCTATTTTCCACAGCGGCTTGGATGGGAATGTCAAACATCTGGCGGGGAATAAGTCTTCTAAGTTTGTCCACTAATTCTCGACCTCGATAATAAGCCTGATCCCGATGGCTGATGCTCGATAAGGCATCAACCAATTCACCGTTAATAAGAATATCCAACTTCACCAGATCGGCCTTTTGGTAACCTAAATACTCATAATCAAGGGAGGCATAACCGCGGGTGCGAGATTTGAGTAAATCAAAGAAATCATAAATTATTTCGCTCAGGGGTAGATCATAGGTTATAACAACCCGGGTTTGATCTACATATTCCATATTGCGAAATTCCCCCCGGTTATCTTGGCAGAGTTCCATCACCGGGCCCACATAGGTACTGGGGGCAACTATTGTGGCCCGGACAAAGGGTTCGGCCAAGGAGGCAATTTCCTGCTGGGCCGGAAAATCAACTGGATTGTCGACATACTGGACATTTCCATCTATACCAGTAATCTGATATTTAACACTGGGGGCCGTTGTAATTAACTCCAGCAAATATTCCCGCTCCAGCCTTTCTTGCACTATTTCCATATGTAATAGGCCCAAAAATCCACAGCGGAAACCAAAGCCCAAGGCAGCTGAGTTGTCCGGCCCATAGATGAGGGCCGCATCATTGAGTTTTAGTCGCTCTAAAGCCTCCCGCAAATCCTGGTAATCATTACTGTCAACGGGAAAAAGCCCACAGTAAACCATGGGGGTGATCTGCCGATAGCCGGGTAGGGGTTCAGAAGCAGGGTTATCGGCATCGGTAATGGTATCGCCAACCCGGCAATCCTTGACATTCTTGATACCGGCAATGGCAAAACCCACTTCCCCCACCGACAGTCCATCGGTGGGGGTAGGTTCCGGACTAAAAATACCCACCTCCGCCAGTTCGAAAATTCCCCCTCCGGCCATCATTTTGATGGACATACCCGGTCGTAAGGAACCTTCAACCACCCGAACATAGGCAACAACACCCCGATAGGGGTCATAGTGGGAATCAAAGATTAAGGCCCGGGGCGGGCTGCTAGGATTTCCCCGGGGTGAAGGCAGCCGTTTTACCAGAGCCTCCAAAATTTCCTCTACCCCGGCACCGGTTTTGGCACTGGCCAGTATGGCCTCATCACCATCTAGGCCTAAAACCGTTTCTAATTCTTTTTTTACCCTATCGACATTGGCACCGGGCAGATCAATTTTATTAATAACCGGGATCAATTCCAGATCATGTTCCAGGGCCAGATAGACATTAGCTAAAGTTTGGGCCTCCAAACCCTGGGCAGCGTCAATAACAAGAATGGCCCCTTCACAGGCGGCCAAGCTGCGGGATACTTCATAACTGAAATCCACATGCCCCGGGGTATCAATCAAATTTAACGTATATATCCTCCCATCCCGGGCCTTGTATTGCAAACAAACCGCCTGCAATTTGATGGTTATACCCCGTTCCCTTTCCAAATCCATGGTATCTAAAACCTGTTCCGTCATTTCCCGATCCGATATAGCACCGGTATGTTCCAGGATGCGGTCAGCTAAAGTAGATTTACCATGGTCAATGTGGGCAACAATAGAAAAATTCCTTATCTTCTGCTGCCGCTCCAATTCCCGTAACGATAAACCCAAGTTTCATCTCCCTTTCCTGCAATGCTTGTCTGTACCAATTATAGCACCTTATTATGGAGCCGACAACTAATTGACCCCAGCACCCTTCCTGTTACCGGCGCCTTAATCCATCCTCTATTATTCTAATATGGCCGCCAACACTGCGGCCAAGTGTTTCACACCTAGGGTTATCTCCTCCATATTATTCTCCACTCCCCCCATTTCTACCAATATCATCCGGGGGAAAAGGTGCTGATTATATCGAGCGGAACTAGTTCGAAGGCCCCGGGACAAACCAGGATACATGTTTTCCAGCCCCTCGTGAATCTGTTGGGCAAACCCATGGTTATCCCGCCAATTAGGGTGTTCCAACCCCAAACCATCGGTGCCAACCACCAGAAGTATTCCCGCCACATCCTTACCGGCTACCTTGGTAGTGGTTATGGCACGGGATTCGGGTGCCGGGACGTTGGGAGCATCCCGGTGAAGATCTATTATTAATTCCAACTTGGGGTGATCCCGCAAAATACCGGCAACGGTCTTTGCCGAACGGCCGTAGGCTTCCCGATGTACTTCAAAATCATGGGGGGTTTGATCGTGGAGCACACAAATACCCCTTCCCTCCAATTCCCTGGCCAATATTTTCCCCGCCAACACGATGCCCGAGGTCTGGTCATAAATGTGGGCTACACCATGGAGGGGCAGAAAAGTCTCCGAAGTATGGGTATGGAAAATTGCAACCCGGGGCTCACCATCAGGTCGGGGAAGGGGTTTGGGCTGGGAAGGCGATGGGGTAGGATTGACCGTCGCCACCTCCCGCCTATACTGGGGAGGTAAACCCTCTCCATCACTTTTTAGGATACCAGCCCGCCCCAGAACCGGAACCTGATCAATTATTATTTTCCTGGGATCAGTAATATCTATCCTGGTCAATCGCCCCACAAACCAGTCCCAAAAATCACGGCCCCTTAAGTGTAGGGCATTTCCCTTTTGTTTTTGAATGTGGGAAAACAATGGAAGGCCATGGGCTAGTATTAGCCTTGCATCAAAGGGTAAGGACTTAAACAAAGAGACATTCCCATTATCCCCCTTTTCTCCCGATTCATCTATTTCCCCGGAGGGGGAAAAGACCGTTACCGCCGGGGGAGAAAAGGGCCAAGACAATGATGCCCCTGCGATTAAAATGCAAATACCCAATGTTAGAAGGGTAGTGCCCCGCAGCAGGGGGGTTATCCTCCTGAAGAACAACCGCAGACGAAGGGGGATACGTAATCGGGGCATTAGATATTCACCTTCCCTTTCCGTTGCATAAAACATGTATATTCCCCGGCAAAAGGGAATATGTCGGGCATAAATACAACAATTATGCTGGCAGAGGGGCAAAGTTCCTTGATTTTCCCCAAGGGTCATGCTACAATTGAAAACGTCGAGATATTCCTTTCCGGGAGGTGAACTTGTTGGCTAATATTAGATCGGCTCGAAAACGTGCTCGGCAGGCCGAAAGACGGAGACTAAGAAATGTATCTACCCGCTCGGCCATTAAGACGGCTATCCGGCGCTTTGAGGATGCCCTATCCGCCGAAGATCTGGAAACAGCAAAAAAAGCCTTTAGGCGTACCACCATCCTCTTGGACAAAGCCGCAGCCAAGGGCATTATCCATAAAAACATGGCTGCGCGGAAAAAATCACGCCTGGCGAAAAAGCTCGCCTCTTTGGGAGTAGAAACAGCAAGTTAGGGAAAAGCGCCCCAGGCGCTTTTTTGTTTTTTGTTTATCGTGGAGGAAAAATTAAAATCACCTTCCCTATGATACCTATTAGTGGGGGTGATTTCTTATACCCCTTCCCCAGCTGTAATTTTCAGCAGGAGAAGTTCCAGGACAAGACGGGGTTCCAGGGACCCTCCTTTTAGCTGCCTGTCGGCCCAGAGACACTCCCTTAGGCAGGCCCTGATGGTGTCATAGTTGAATTGCCTACCCTGCTCCAAGGCCTTTTCAATCACAAAGGGATGTTGTTTTAGTCGTGAAGCTATCACCCGGGGAGATGCATTTTCGGCGGCCAGTGCCTTGGCCGCACCAATTATTCTTAACCTTTGGGATAGCAAAAACAACAATAAAAGGGGGGGCTCCCCGGCAATTAGCATTTGGTTTAAAAGTGCCAATGCCCGGCGGGTCCGCCGCTTTCCCACGGCATCCAAAAGGTGAAAAACATTCTCTTTGATACCCGGATCAACCAAAAGTTGAATATGTTCCCGCTCCACCCTTCCTTTTTCCCCCACATAAGAAGCTAGCTTTTTCAATTCGCCCTCTAATCTGTGCAGCCCGTATAGCCAAATTCCGGCCAGATAAAAGGCAGTTTCCCGATGGATTTGGGCCCCCTCGCGTCGAAGGCACTTTGTAATCCAGCTGGCTAAATCACGCCCCTTGAGTCGGGGGAATTCCCATAACCTACCCTTCCTGTTTATCAATTTTACGGCCTTCTGGCGCCCATCAACCTTGCCCCGGGTTCTGAAAACAATACATGTCGTGGCGGGGAGGGTCTCAAGTAGGCCAACCAATCGTTCCCTTTGGCCTTTTTTTGTCTTGCCGCTCCGGAAGTAGGGACAATTCTTCACCACCACCAGACGTCGAGGAGACCCAAAGGGCAGTGTCTCTATGGCAGATTGGATATCATCAAGTTCAGACTCTTCCCCATCCAGGTGATCATAATTAAAACCCCTTTCCCCAGTGCCCAAGACCTGTTCAGCTATAACATTGATAACCTCATCCATTAGATAATCTTCTTCTCCGAAGAGAAGATACACTGGGGCAATATTCCCTTGTCTAAGTTCCCCGAAATAACGCCGATACGTCACTCAGAATCATCTCCCCGATAAAGTATAACCGGCCGGTTGTTCCCTTACCGGCTGTATTCTACGGGCCGTCTTAACCCAAACCCTTTTGCCGTCGGTACTAATTTTAACAGCCCCATCTATATCAGTGCGGTAGGTTGTTATTCCCATCCGCTCCAATCTTTCCAGGGTTTCCCGGTGGGGGTGCCCGGAACTATTGGGCCCTGTAGATATAACCGCCAAGGTGGGGCGGACCTGATTTAGAAAACCCTGTCCACTGGAATTACGGGCCCCGTGGTGTCCCACCTTTAGAATGGTGGCCGGGGGCACCCGATTGTATTGTAACATAAATTCTTCCCCGGCGGCCTCCAGGTCCCCGGTAAAAAGAAAGCTAACCTCCCCCATTTTGAGATATAATACCAGGGAATTATTATTAGCATCATCGTTAGTGCCCGTGAGAAGATCGGCCGGGGGGTGTAAAACCTCAACTTCAACCCCCGGCCCTAAATTTAACCGATCCTTATCCTTGGTTCGGAGGAGAGCAATATCAGAACCCCCTTCTATACCAAATTCTTCCGGGAGAAAATCAGGGGGAAGGACAAGGCCCCCCACCCGGAGCTCAGAAGTTATAGCATTTAAGCCCCCCCAATGATCTTGATGGGGATGGGTCAAAAAGATATATTCCAAGCGGCGGATCCTCTGCCTCTGTAAGTAAGGTACCACCACACTATTCCCGGCATCAAATCCCTGCTCCCAGCCACCCGGGCCTGTATCAATGAGGTAAGCCTTTCCCCCCGGAACTCTCACCACCGCCGCATCACCAGCCCCTACGGAAAGAAAGGTAACTTCCAGACGGCTGGGCCCCAGGGTGGGTATAAACCATAGGAAAAGCAGCAAAAATATTAAAATAACAACTAGGGGGCGAAAATAATCCCTACTGTCTTTTTTACCTTCTTTCACTGCCTTTGGGACCTTCAAATAACCGGGCAGCAGGAAAAGAAGCCCGTAATATACCGGTAAAAAATATAGTTGGGGTGGAGGCACATGGGGATAAGCTCCGGGCAAAGCGGCTGTAAGGGCAGTGAACCTTAAAAATAAAGTTATTAAAATACCATTGCCAGCACCAAGTATCCGGGCCAGGGGAAGAAAAAGAAAACCTAGCCCACAGCTGATAAGCCCCAGGCCCATTATCGCCCCGGCCAAAGGAACTGCAATCAGGTTGTTAAACACAGCATAAGTGGCAAACCCCTGAAAATGATAGGCTACAATGGGCCATGTCGCCAACTGGGCGGCTGCAGAAATTGCCAATGGTGTACCCAACCAAGGGGGCAAAATGTGAAGAATCTGCCCCAGGGAAGGATAAAGGTATAAGATCCCCCATGTGGCGGCAAAAGAAAGCTGAAAACCCGGAGTATAAAGAAGGCCCGGCCTTATCCAAAGCAGGACCATACCCGCTACACTGAGGGCAATAATGGCATTGGAACGCCGGTGTAATATAATGCCACTAATGCCCACCCACAGCATTATCCCCGCCCTCACCACCGAGGCCCTGAAACCAATCAGCAATAAATAAAGACCAGCCACCACCCCACTTACCACCGCCCCAATGCGGGGAGAAAAGTTGAGGAACATCCCCAGGCTATAGCTCAAACCGGCTACAAAACCTACATGAAGACCCGAAACCGCCAATAAATGCAGCACCCCACCCGCTTCTATCTGCTGCAGTATTGCCGGCTCCAAAGTATCCCTTTCGCCAAAAAGAAGGCTTTTTAAGACCCCCGCCTGGGGAGAGGGCAGAATTTTATCGACCATTGCCAGCAACGCCTTTTTTACCCTCAGGGCCAGTGAAATCAAAAAATTGCCTTCCCCGGGGGCAATTAAAGTTATCCCTTGGCCGCCGGGTCGAATTAAGTGCTGTATTCCCTGATCCAGAAGATAGATTTTATAATTAAAACCGCCAAAATTGGCAGGGGGAGCCGGTGAAGATATCTGCCCCTCAACCTGTACCCGATCCCCATAGCTTAGGTCCTTACAAGATGTATCCCAGGATTCAACTAAAACTTTTTCCGGGGCAAGTATCTTCCCCCTAGGGGTCTGGATGGTATCCACCTGCATAATAAAGGAAAGTTTGTCCCCTACAATATCCGGTTCTTGTAAAATTGTGCCTGCTAGGGCAACCTTCTCCCCCCGATAATTATTCAAATAGCTGGGCTGTTGCCTCAAAAACTGGCACCGGAATAAACCCAACAATATTATAAGCAAAATGAGCAAATACTGGTTGAATTTCCCCCTTTGCAACAAGGACCAAAGGAGAAACAAAAAAAGTACAGCACAAAGGGCCAGCACTAATTTCACACTGGGACAAATAAAACTTCCCAAATATATCCCCAAGGTAAAGAAAGAAACCATAATCGGGAAAAAACTATTCATCAACTTCAACTCCACTAAATCGACATATTTCTATTTTCCTCCTTCTTTCCTTTATTCCTTTCAAAATCCTGTAAATAAAACATTAAAACCCCAACAATCATAGTAAACCTCCCTCACCAGGGGTCTACTTATGCCTTGCCAGTGTGCTGCCCCAAAGGCAGAAGGAAGATTATGGGTTCCATTGTGCCATCTATAATCCCGTGATATACTTTGGGGAGATGAACCTGTAAAAACAATGTGGAGGTGGGTAAAATGAATATTAGGAAAAAAGAGCGCGCCCTTTTATTGATCGTGGTTTTGGTTGGAATCTTAGTATTATTAAGCAGCGGCATCCAGGCTCAAGGTACAGCGGCTAAGGAATCCCCAGCGGAGTCAACCGATGGTGCTGTCTTAGCGGAAATGGAAACATTGGCCGGCAAGCTCTCCCCTCTACTGCAAAGGGCAATAAGCAATAGAATACAGCAGCTCAAGGGCGATATTTATGTGGAAACAAAAATAGTACAGGCCCTAGAGGATGACCTGGAGATAGATGCCGAACTGCCTGTCCTTCCAGAAACTGATATCGCTGCAGCCTGGGTAAACGCCGATATCCACCAACGATTCTTAAAGGCTAGATTGGAGATGCAAGATTGCCTTGGGGAGGAGTTTAGGCCCACCCATCCCTATTCACTCTTTTCCCGCTATGAAATTCCCTATAACGAAGGTGGGCTGCTAAGTATTGTCACGGAGAATTACCAATATACAGGCGGGGCCCATGGTATGACCTATAAGACGGCCTATAATGTGGACTTGAATCAGGGACGCCTTCTCCCACTTCGGGACTTTTTTCCCAAGCGGGATAATTACCAGGCCTTCATCAAAACCAAGATTAAAGAATCTCTAAAGACTTCTCCCGAATCCGAATGCTACTTCCCCGATGCCCCGGAAACAATTGATTCCTACCAAGGTGATTTCTCCTTCTACATCAAGGGAAAAAACATAGTAGTATTCTTTCACCCCTATGAAATCGCCTGTTATGCGGCGGGCTTTCGGGAATTTGAAATACCCTATGATGTACTTCCATAAGGGGCCAAATACTTTTTCAAGCTGAATAGCAAAAAATTAGGGGCAGGCCTTTGTCTATGTCACCCCCTATTTGCATGAGGGGGTAATTCATTGCTTATTACCTCCATCCCTTCTTTTATATCCCATCCCCAATAGGCTTCAATACTTCCGCCGAGTCATTGCGGGGGGAATTTATTAAAGTTGATATTTCATAGGCTTCCATCAGAGAACTGGGATAGGCCTTTAATATTGCTTTAAGGGTCTTTATATCTGTAGCCGGTTCCAGCCACAGAGCCTCCTCCTTCGCCGGTACAATTACCCCCCTTTGCTTTAAATTTAGATGCCTACTCATCTTCATCAGCCTTCAAAAACAATATAAAGGCCACAATAATAAATGGTATCCCACCCACAAGGCCGGTTATGGCAAGGGCCCATGAGGGGGTTATAGCCCGCCTTTGCTAGGAGCATGGGAAGAGCCGCGCCCGCATTCACAGTGGAATGGATCATGGTAGTCGGGATAACACTCTTTAACGCAATTGTTGCATAACCTTCGATAATGCCCAACACAATACAGAAAATGATCATGGTCAGGATACCCAAATAGGGGTAAGGTGAAATTTTCTAGGCAAGACAATAAACCATAGCCGCTGACGGCCCGGCCATCCAGTAGGCTCGGCATAAAATCATGGATATTTCCATACACATATGTCCTATCTTACACTGGCAAATATGTAATTAAAAGACCGCCTAGTACCAAGCTTGCTGCATTTGCAACAACAGTATATAGGGCTGTTCGACTTTTTTTATGCTCCCGCACTAATTTAAGAAAAGCGATCATTTCAACGATTAGGATCACCAGCTCGCCAAAGATAAAACCAATCATCCAATAAGCACCTAGCCCCGGTCCTGTGATCATGGCATTGAGTCCACCTTGGGTAAGGATATTGACTACGAGGAAAACCAGCCAGCTCCTCTTTTCCCGGTAACCAAAGAGAAAGAAAATAAAACCCTCAATAATTAACGTAAACATCACCCGTAAAGCAATTAAAAGGGGCACCCTTTGTGAAGGTTGCCCCACAGTAAGACTTTCCGTCTCCATATCAAGAGTCAGCAAGTTATTATACATGCCAAAAGTATCACCGGTTAAAGGAACTTCAAAGTTCTGCCTGCTGCTCTCCACAATAAGCATCGCATTTTTAAGCCCATCCTTCAGCCTATCCCTTCCGGAGGGGGTCATATGGTAGAAAAATCTATAATAAGCCTCCCAGGCCTTTTTCTCTTTTTTTAATTCTAAGGCATTGACTTGTTCCCCATCAGAAAACTGCAAGGATAGGGATAAATCCTCCGGTGGATTGGAGACTATCACGGTAAAGCTGGGCGGTTCCGCAGCATTGGCATAAACTATGGGGGGTAATACAATGTGTAGTAATGTAATTGACATTAGGGCTATTATTACTAGGCTGGACCTTTTCATAAAATAACCTCCTAACTTGTTGTAAGTTAAAAATATAAAGAGAATACACAGTCCGAACACCCATTTTGCCAGTGTAATATTGTCTCTAATTATAATCCTTAACCGGAAATGCCCATACATGACGCCTTGGGCAAGGGAATACCTAACAGCATGATTGGCAAAGCTTTAAGGCAAATATCCAGAATCTGATAAGGATTAGCTAGCAAACAAACCCGCGAAAAACTCCATATCTATGCAATCGTCGGAAATTGAATAGTAGTGGTCGTTGTAACCAATAGTATCTTCATCCACAACCCCCAATACCTGAACTATTATATCATTGGTATCCCGCCAAATCAATTGACAGGTCCAGCCCGGGGGGAATTTCTATCCTTTTGCCCTTTCTGAGGGAGAAAGAATTGAATTCATTGGTGATTTTTTCAACTATTTCAACATCCTTTATCTCTGTAGAAACATTATCCTCTTCATTTATTAGAATAATGGAGGAAACCCCCTTTATGTTTAGTTGTATATTACCACAGGCCATGATTAACAACATTAAACAAGTTGCCATTACAACAAGTACTGCAATCTTCTTCATCTTTAATCCCCCTCAATTATTTAATTTGTTTATTAAGGTGGGATAGTTGGCCCCCGTAATTTCACTTATGCACAAGCCAGGACAAATGCAATTATACTCTATTGACCGTTACTTTTACCCATACAGGAGTTGCCACTTTTGCCAGAACGGCTAGTTCCGTCTGATATAAACCACCTTTATAGGCCCTCAGCCTGTAAGGAAAAATTACCCTCGGGTTCACATTTTCTTCCCCCCCATTAGTTTATGGCCTTATTATACACCCATTGTTTGCCGGGATTGTAATTGCTTGGGCAAAATTACTTTCCCTCTATACCCTTCTCCGGCCTCTAGGTGTTCTCCCCCCAGAAATAGAGGGGTATCTACCCCCCTATTTCTGTTGCCAGTTGTTAGACCATGAGAATTAAAAATAGTTCCTCCCGGGACAGTAGCCTTATTTACAAGCCCAACAATCATTTCAATGGCGGAAATGGGCAACCGCCCGTCTAGCCATAAAGCAGCCGCCGCCAAATCCCACAACCAAGAGTACGTAGGTTATTAAGTTATTGTCATGGCCATAGCCAATGCCAAAGAAGAGGGGGAGGAGCAGGCTCAAGCAAAGGGCAAAGCCGTAAATAAGTACCGGTTCCAAGAAAGGAAACATGAGGAGCTGGCCCG
>JAAYTH010000126.1 GCA_012523785.1 Bacillota bacterium
CCCTGCAATTTGATAGGTGATATAGGGGCCAGGTTTTTTGCCGCGTCCTCCACTATCCTTGCCGCCCTTTGGAATAAGCAAACCATGAAATTGATGTTCGGCAAGTCCAGAGTCAGACGCTTGGCAAAGAAATCTGGCCCTTCGGCAGGATATGGTTTTTTCCGTGCCACATCTTCCACTACCCTTGCCGCATCTTCCACTATCTTTGCTGTGCATTTTATTAAACATTGCCCTGCCGGCGGTTTTCCTGTATCATAAAGGTGGTGGATTACAATTTATAGGAGAATCGCAACATCCAAAAAGGAGGATGGGTATGATTAAAAGAATTACTTGGTTGGCATTGGCACTGGTCCTAATAGTATCGACTACTGTGGGGGCGGTGGAACCACAGCTAATTTCCGCCGATATATTGACCCGGGGTGGCTATGCGGCCCTGCTGGTGGAGGCCGGGGGCTTAGAGGGGGAAGGGAAGCCGATAGAACTGCTGGTGGAAAAGGGGATTATGCAGGGTTACCCGGATGGGGATATGTACCTGGAGCAGGGAATCACCAGGGTGGAGGCGGTGGTCTTGGCCGCCAAGGCCCTGGGCCTGGAAGGCTATATTGACGCACCGGTTGGGGCAGCATCACCCTTAGGGGAGGACCACTGGGGCTACAACCTTTACACCTGGTTTGTGCACCTGGGGCTGGCAGAGGGGGATCCGGGGGCGGTACTTACAAAGGAGGAAGGGACTGCCTTCCTGGAGAAGGTATTTTCTTCTGATGCGAAAGCCCTCCAACTGATGGATCAGGCCCAGGCCGCCCAAGGGGAAATAGATGAGGGGGGAATACGTTCAGTGATGACGGGGAACCTATCCATGCTCCCCCGGGAAGGGATGGAGGACCTGGAAGATCTGCCCCCCAGGATAGAGATGAGTATTACCCAGGAGTTGATGTTACCCGATCAGCTCCACCAGGTGACTAGTATGGCCATGGGGATGCCGGAACTGGGCCTGGGTGAAATCACCACCGAGACCTATTTGGTCGATGGAAAGATGTATATGGGTGTGTCTGATCTGGAGACCGGGGAAGTTGAATGGTTCCACTATCCGGAGACCCTTTTGCCCGATTTGGAAGTGCTCCTGGAACAGGCCCAGCAGTTGGAGGTCCTGCCGGAGGGTTTGGAGGAGTTCATGCATTATCACCTTCTGGGGACCACCAAGCTGGACGGGGAAGAAGTCTATGTAATTTCCTTCTACGGCCTGATTGACGACTACGCCTTATTTTTTGACCGGGCCCTGGGACAGTTGGGCGGGCTAGGTGACCTGGGTGAATCTTTGGCCCCCCTGATGGAATTGATAAAATCTGTCTCCTACTGGGGTGTCCAGTACTTAAAGGTTGAGGATTTGATGCTCCACGGTGGGGATTTTAATGCCCTAGTGCTCTGTGCCGATGAATTTATGGGTGAAGCCGTACCCCTAAAGGCAATGGTCATGTCTATGGCAATTGAGGAATATTTCCATGGTGCTGAGGTGGCCTTTGAGGTTCCGGAGGAGGTACTAGCGGCCCCGGAATTAGATTTCCCGGAGATGGAGGAATTCCCCAGAGAAGAGATCACCGAATAACATATTTTCACGATTACAGAACAGCCCCTGCCGGGGCTGTTTTTTTATTTGCCTAGGCCTAAAATAAGTACCTGGGCCGGGCCGGTTTTTTGATGTCAAGTGCATGTTTTTCATGTCCTGTCCCTTATTTTCACGATCCTGGGGCCGGGAAAACACCCTTTGGGGTTTTTTTATTTTGCCCACTAAAATTGGCCTTCCAACTGAAGTATATAAGTAGTGGCGCCACTAAACAAAGGGATTTGCCAGAAGGGGGGTGAGAAAATGGCAGTCGCCAGGAATGACGAACTATCCCGGCTGCAGCTGCGTTTCCATACCGGGACCACCGAAGAGGGAAAACCCATCTACAAGCTCAAAAGTTATTCCAATGTTAAGGCCGATGCCGCAGATGAAGATGTTTTCCGGGTGGCAGAGGCCCTGGGCGAGCTGCAGGAGCATGTGCTGCAGAATGTAATTCGCCATGATTCGGCGGTTCTCATCTCGGACGAAATTTAAATGAGCAAAAAGGGGGCGGGGCGGCAATTCTCCCTGCTGCCTTATCTCCCGGCTGGAGGGAGGTGAATATAGCATGGAAAGGACCCTGTATCTTACCTTTATGAATGAAGCCGGGCGCAGGCAATCACTGACCCTGTCTGATCCGGTGGAGGAATTGGATGCTGGCGATGTGGAGGCTGCCATGGACCTTATTATCGAAAAGAATATTTTTAAGGGCAGTGGTGGTGAACTGGTCGCAGCGGTGGAAGCAAAGGTGGTGGGGAGGACGGAAGAAGTTATCTTTACCACCTAGGAAAATGGGGGCCCGCCGGGGCCCCTTCTAATACCATTCTAACCCAGGTGCCTGGCACCCATCGGTTCCTAGGGATCTGGAGCAAATTGACCCGGGAGGTGACAATATGACTGCGGGAGAAATGAATGATTTTCCCCTGACGAAAAACTTTAACCTACGGGAATTCCAGTGTACCTGCTGTGGCCAGGTGAAACTGCATCCTTTATTGGTGCAAAGGCTGCAGCTCCTGCGGGAGAGGGTCGGAAAGCCCCTGGTGGTGAATAGCGGCTATCGGTGTCCCAGGCATAATGCAGCTCTAGGTGGTGCCCCCCAAAGTTATCATTTGCGGGGGATGGCTGCCGATATCCGGGTAGCGGGGGTTTCCATCGCCCAGCTGGCTACCTGGGCAGAGGACTTGGGATTTGGCGGAATCGGTATTTACCCGGGCTTTATCCATGTGGATATTCGGCCCGGCAAAGGGAGGTGGTAAGGATGGAAACCCTCATGACCCAGGTGGGCAATTTTGGTTTTCCCGTCGTCTTGTCCATCTATCTTCTGGTCCGTATTGAAGGAAAACTGGATAAGCTGACGGAGAGTATCCAGCAACTTTCCCAGATCCTGGGTGCAGTGAAGGGATTAAAGGCCCAAGGCCACTGAAATTTAAACAACTGCTGGGCAAGGACCGGGGAGGTTCTGGCCAGCAGTTGTTTGGTTTTGTCTAGCAACTTATGGGAATGTAATTTTGCCGGAAAAAAGGGATATTATAGGTGGGAGTCGAAATCATTATAGTACTAAAGGGGTAAATTTCCTTATGAGGAGGTCTTCTAGCCGCTATGAAGTACTATTTGGCCCTCATATTAACACTAGTAATAGTTGTCTGTGTCAATTTCAGCGATGCCCAGGAACTTTTTAACTACCAAGAACCCGAAATGGATGGCCACCGGGAGGCCCCCCCCTTGGACGGGGTCGAAGGCAGTAATGATGTGGTCCCGGATGGTTCCATTGATGCCCAGGCGGTAAATCCACCCCCGGGGCCGGGGCATGAAAACCCCAAAAACCATGACCACCCGGATGAACCCGGGGATAGGGATAAGAAGCTAGTGGAAGACCCCGCCGCCCTTTTAGTCGTGGTGAATAAAGAATATAGCCTGCCCGGTGATTATGTCCCTCCGGATTTGGTGGAACCTAATATTACCTTTTCCTTCACGGAAGATCTGCCCAAAAGGCTCATGCGCCAGGAGGCGGCCGCGGCCCTGGAACTATTGTTTGAACAGGCCGCCGCCGAAGAAATTCAGATAGCGGCAGTATCCGGCTATCGTTCCTATGATCGTCAAAAAACTATATTTACATCCCGGGCCCAGGAGCGGGGATTTGAAGTGGCCAACCGTACTACTGCTTACCCCGGCCAAAGTGAACACCAGACGGGCCTGGCCATGGATGTATCGGGTGCCAGTGTGGGATATGGGTTGGTCCAGAGTTTTGGCCAGACTAAAGAAGGGATCTGGTTGGCCCAAATGGCGCCGGATTTCGGCTTTATCATTAGGTATCCTCAGGGAAGGGAAGAGGAGACGGGTTATAGTTATGAACCTTGGCATCTTAGATATGTGGGGCTAGGGGCTGCCCGGGAGATAACCGACCGGGGCCTTATCCTGGAGGAATATGTGGCGGAAATGCAGCCAGTGGAAGCAAGGGAAGAGGAGCCGGGCGAAATAGGGCCTGGCTCCCAGGCTAGTGGGAGAGGTGAAAATGGTGGATACTGATGAAAAGACAGTTCAATTGAGTTTGCTGGGGGAGCCGGCCGGGGAAGGGCTAGTGAAGGAAACGGGGCCGGAGGAACTTTCTCTACCGCCAGGGGCCCCAAAGACAAAGGCAAAACCTGAAATAAAACCAGGGGTAAAGATAGATTTAACCCTGGCCGATTTAAAAGAATCCTGCCTCCAGTGTCAGGCCTGCGGGCTGCGCCATACGGCCAAGCAGGTTGTCTTTGGTGCCGGCAGCCCCCGGGCGGCTATAATGCTGGTGGGTGAAGGACCGGGCAAGCAGGAGGATGAAAAGGGGGAGCCCTTTGTGGGGGCCGCCGGGCAGCTCATGGATAAGGTTTTTGCCGCTCTAGAAATAAGCCGGGAAGAAGTTTACATAACAAACATTGTCAAATGCCGCCCTCCGGGAAACCGCCTGCCCACATCCCAGGAGGTAGGGGCCTGCCGCCCCTATTTGCAGGGGCAGATCCGTTTAATACAGCCCCGGATCATTGTCTGCCTGGGGGCCCTGGCCAGTCAGAACTTAATTAGCCCTGAGATCAGAATCACCCGCCACCGGGGTAAGTGGGTGCACCGGGAGGGAATTATGCTTATGCCCACCTTCCACCCGGCGGCCCTTCTGCGGGACCCATCTCGGAAGAGACCCTTTTGGGAAGATTTTAAGGCCGTTATCCAGGCTTATCGACAGGAATAATCAAATAAAGCCCCCAGTCAATGTACTTCGGAATATAATACTGGCGGGCTGAAAGGGGGGTGCAAGATGGCAAAGGAAACCGTGGCTGAAGATCGGGACGGCACCTTGGCACTGCAGGGAGGACAACTGATTCTGACAGAACCTGAAGGGGAAGGCAGTTATCCCACCATTGCTCCGGGAAAAGGGGTAAAGATTTGGATATCCGCTCAAGAAATAGAAAAACCTACACCGGTGACGGCGGTAACCAAGGTCAAGATTGAGCCCCTAAAAAGGGAAGGAAAAAGGGAGATAAAGGTTGTGGTATCGCCGGATAAATTGCAGGCTACCCTGGAGGTCCATTACGATCCGGGGGAGAATTATAGTCTTCCGGAGCTGAAGGCAACTAAAGAGGCCCGGATAGTGGGAATTAGGCAAAAGGGCCTGCCCCCAATAACCATGGGGGATGTGAAGGAGGAAATTGCCGCCCAGGGTGTCTGTGTGGGTATTGATGAAGAAGCCCTGCGCCGGGCGGTGGAGAAGGCCGATGGGAAACCCGTGGTGGTGGCGATGGGGACCCCACCGGGGGAAAGTATTGACGCCCGGATAGAACACCTCTTTAGTTTGGAAGAACGGATAATTAAACCGGTGGGGGATGAAAGGATCGATTATCGAGAGCGGATTGAAATACCCACCGTTCCCCCCGGGACCCGTATCGCGGTCAAGCATCCCTCCCATCTGGGTGACCCGGGGCAGGCCGTCACTGGAGAGGCCATCGAGGCCCGCATCCCCAAAGAAGTGGAAATGATAGCCGGTAAAGGGGTGGAAATCACCCCCGATGGCCGGGAAGCCCTGTCCACCATTGGTGGCCGGCCCATGCTGAAGCGGGGCGGGCGCCTGGAGGTAATGGCCGTCCTGGTGGAGCGGGGTGATGTCTCCCTGACGACGGGCAATGTCAATTTCCACGGTGATGTGGAGGTACACGGCCGGGTCACGGAAAATATGAAGGTTACAGCCGGGGGGAATATCACCGTCTACCGCAATGTCAACCATGCCAGCCTGGAAGCCGCCGGGAGCATTATTATAAAAGGCAACCTCATCGGCGGTACCATCCGGGCCGGAGGGGTAGAGGCCCTTTACCGGCAAATTCAGCCTATTTTAGAAGTCCTGCTGCCCCAGCTGCAGGAATTAAAAAAGGCTTTGGCCCAGCTGCTGCAGCTGCCCCAATTTCAGGCCCAGGCCCGGACCAGCGGCAGTGGGGCGATTTTACACCTTCTAATAGAGCAAAAATTCCCCCAAGTGCCAGCACTGGCCGGAGATTTGGCCCAACATGTAGAAGGTGAACAGGTGGCCATCTCCCAGGAAGAGCGGGAACTGATTCTAACTATGAGGGATTCCCTGCGGGGGATTAATGTGCAGCGGCTGCGGGAAAAGGATCTAGAATATTTTTGCCAGGGGCTGCTCCCCCTCCTGGAAAAGGTTCAGGAAGCCGATTCCCAGCCGGCGGATATTAGCCTCCACTATGCCCAGAATGCCAGCATAGAGGCCACCGGCCTTGTAACCATCCAAGGCCAGGGCAGCTATCACACCCGCATTGTGGCCGGGCAGGGGCTATCTGTCAGCGGCAATCCCGGTATAGTACGGGGGGGAGTCATCCAATCCTTCGGCAATGTTACCGTAAAAGAGGCCGGATCCCCCGGGGGAACGCCAACCATCATCACCTGCAGTAAGGAATTTCACTTGGATCTGGGCCGGGTTTACCCCAATGTAACTATCCAGGTGGGCCGCAGCCGGCATAAATTTACCAGTGAGACCACCGGAATACGGGCCCGCCTAGTGGAAGGGGAACTGCGGCTGAGTTGATGCAGGGGCCCTTTTCCCCCATGCCCATCGCCGGCGGCGGAGATAGTGGTTTATTATTATCACCTTTTCCCCGGCCCCAAAACAGGTATTTTACCCGGGGGGGAGAATTATTATAGATCAAGGAGATTATTGGCTTAATGTCAATGTCTTGTGGTATAATATACTGGAATCTAATGGGAGTTAGTTTTAAGGAGGTCAGAAGATGGAAGGTCATACCTACCATTTCTACAACTTGGAAAAGCAGCTGCAGGAGAAGCTGTGGGAGGTGTTAAAAGGGGAACATCCTCCCGTATTGGATAAGGAGGAGATCCCCCTGGAAGTCCCCCCCCAACCAGAATTTGGCGACCTTTCCTCCCCCCTTCCGCTGAAGTTAGCTGGTACCCTGCGCCGGCCCCCCCTCAGTATTGCAGAAAAAATGCAGGAAGCCCTCCAAAAGGATTTACCTCCCTTGGTGAAGGATATAACGGTAACGGCACCGGGCTATATTAACTTTCACCTTGATTATACGGCCCTGACCCGGAGTTTTTTCGATGCCGTAGCCGTGGAAAAGGAAAAATACGGTGAAACTAAGGGCGGCAAGGGGAAGAAACTGGTGATCGAGCATACCAATATCAACCCCAACAAGGCAGCCCATATTGGCCATCTGCGCAATGCCTGCCTGGGAGATACCCTGGCCCGGATGAAACGGAAGCAGGGGTATGAGGTAGAAGTGCGGAACTATATTGATGATACCGGGGCCGCCGTAGCCGATATTGTCGTAGGCCTCTACCATTTAAAGCGGGAATGTCCCCGGGATATGCCCTTCGACCGTTTTTGCTGGGATTTGTATGCCGAGGTGAACCGCCTTTATGAGGAGGACCCGGCCCTGAAGGAAAAGGAACGGGAGGTACTGCGCCAGATTGAAGCCGGTGACAACGAGGTTGCCCACCTGGCCAAGGAAGTGGCTGGCAAGATAGTGGGCCATCATTTGGATATAATGTGGCATATGGGGGTCTACTACAACCTTCTCACCTGGGAGAGCGACATCCTCCATTTGGGTTTTTGGGAACATGCCTGGGAAAAATTGCGGGAAGGGGGCTCCTTGGTGTACGAAGAGGAGGGCCCCAATGCTGGTTGTTGGGTGGTACAGTTGGGGGACCTGGAGGAATTTCAGGATCTGGAAAACCCCGACAAAGTTCTGGTCCGTTCCAATGGCACCGCTACTTACACGGCCAAGGACATTGCCTACCAGATGTGGAAGTTTGGTATTTTGGGCCAAGATTTCCTCTACGACCGCCACGGCTTACAGCCCAACGGTACTGTCCTTTGGACCACCGCCCCCTATGGCAACAAGATGACCCGTTTCGGCCAGGCCGATGAGGTCATCAATGTCATTGATCTGAGGCAAAAGTACCTGCAAGATGTGCTCCGCCTCTCCCTACACAAATTAGGATTTGAGGAAGAGGCTGCCCACTCTATCCATTTTGCCTATGAAGTAGTATCCCTATCCGCTGCCACCGCCCGGGAACTGGGGGTAGAGGTGGAGGAAGGGAAAAAGGAAATATACGCCATGTCGGGCCGCGATGGCATCGGAGTCAAGGCCGGGGACATGCTGGCCCGGATGACGAAAAAGGCCACGGGGGAAGTGGCAGCCCGCCACCCGGAGATGACCCCGGAGGAACATCGGAAGCTGGCCCAAGACATCGCCATCGGTGCCATCCGCTACTATATGATCAAGTATAATATGAACTCCATCATCGTCTTTGACTTCAATGAGGCCCTCAGTATGCAGGGCAATACCGGCCCCTACCTTCAATATGCCTATGCCCGGGCCGCCAATATCCTGGGGCGGGTGGAACCAGAAGTAGCCGAAGAGGTTGACCTGCGGGATATTTCCATACCGGATGAACTGGTCCCCCTAGAAAGGGAACTAATCCGCCGGATGGCCGATTTTCCCACCATCTTGAGCCGGGCGGCGCAATTACTGCAGCCATCCCTGCTGGCGGAATACACCTATAATCTGGCTGCCACCTTCATGAATTTTTATGAAGAAGTGCCGGTCCTCACCGCCCATCCCCACCGGATGCGTTTCCGCGTCGCCTTATTACAAGCCTTCCGCCAGACCCTGGGCAATGCCCTCTACACCCTGGGCATACCGGCCATGCTGCGTATGTAAAAAAAAGCACTGGCTTGAATAAATATTGAGATTCCACCGGGGCTGGTCATTTTGTGCTGCCCCCTATGGCTCTAGCCCCACCTTGGGTTATAAAATAGGTATTTTCCGCCCTATTCACCGGATAATATTGCCCAAAAGGGGATTTATCCCCACCGGGGTTTTACAAAACAGTTTCTGCAGTGGAATCATGTCGATGGTATATTATCTCCTGCTGCCGCCGGAACATGGCGGTGGGGGAGATTTTTTATTATCCTCCGGCAAAATAATCAGGATTATCCAATAGCAGGAATAAGGGGGGTTAGTGGCGAAATTTGAGTATAATAGTCTATCATTTCTTTATCCTGCTGGGCAGATGGCAAAGGAGGGTAGTGGTCTTGGGTTTTCCTAAGGACCTCAAAGAAGGCTTTCTAGAACTGTTTTTCCCCGGGCCCACCTGCTGCCCCCTCTGTGGGGAACTCCTAATCCCTGCTGAAGATATTCCCTGTCCTTCCTGCCGCCGCCAAGTCTTAAGGGTGGCCGCTCCCCTTTGCCCCCGCTGTGGCAAGCCCCTGGCCCAAGATGGGTATTGTCCTTATTGCTATGGACGGAACCTCGTCTTTATCCAGGCCCGGGCCGCCGCCATCTACACCGGGGTACTGCGCCGGGCCATCCATTTGTTCAAATATAAGGGTGTTAGGGAGCTGTTGTCCTATCTGGGGGATCTTCTAAGGCAATGCCTGTCGGAACATCCCCCACCGGTGCCCGATGTCATAATTCCGGTTCCCCTGCACCGTCGGCGGGAGAGGGAACGGGGCTTTAACCAGGCGGCCCTTTTGGCCGCCGGGGTGGGGCGCCACCTTCAGCGGCCGGTGGATTACCATTCCCTCATCCGCCGCCAGTATACACCCCCCACCCATGGCCTCAGCCGCCGAGAGCGGGAGGAAGTTATGAAGGATGCTTTTATCTGCCGCGCCGGCCGCCGCCTAAGGGGTAAAACCATCCTCCTGATTGATGATATCTTAACCACCGGTGCCACCGCCTCAGGCTGCAGCACCGCCCTTTTGCAAGGCGG
>JAAYTH010000127.1 GCA_012523785.1 Bacillota bacterium
GGCGCTCTCCCCCTGAGCTACGCACCCTTCCCCTGTGTTCTAAATTATAGCACAGGGACTGTAAGGGGTCAACAGGAGTAATTTTTTCGGAAAAACCCGTGTTTACCCATATTTCCCTCCCTAGGAGCACAACAAAGGGTATATCTCCGCCACGGCGGATAATTATATTTGTCATCCCCCACAATCTCCATTGCCATTGGTCCCGAGGCAATTATCCTCTTGTAGGAGCCTTTCTATAAGTTCGGCCATTTTTGCCACGATGATGGAGCATTTTTCCCGATAGTTCTCATCTTCGGGGTCACGAAGATCCCGACAATAGACCGAGCCCAATTCTTCCCGGGCCAAATGGTAAAACCTATAGCACAGCTCTTTTAGTTTCGGATTCCTCGGTTCACCAGGTGTTCTGCCATAATAAAGCCCCAGTACAATAATCCCGCCGGCAATGGCACCACACAGATCCTTGGCACAGGCCCCACCACCAAAACCACCGGCCAGACAATTGCCCAGCCTCTGCTGGTCCTCATCCAACTCGTGACAAAAAGCCTGCCACAATGCTTCTGAGCAGTTAGCACCTTCATTAAAGGCCTTGAGAGCCCTTTGATAGGCATTGTTCCTTTGTGCATCCATTGTTTTTAGCGCCTCTTTTCTAGAACATTTTGCAGCATAGTGCTCCAATTATCTTAAATTCGCCATAAACAACTAATTTCCTTTATGATGAACCTAAAATCTGTGATAAATTGTACTTTGCATTTTTCAAGTAGATATTTTATGCCTATTCTTTGTCCTGGATAAGGGTACCCGGTATTCCTCCCGGATGTTAGGCCTAGTTAAGTATTATTCAGAACTCTCCCGGACAAGTTACCAATATTACAGAGCAGCAATACAATGGAAAATGAAAGGGTTAATAGGGAGAGTAGGAAAGGAGTGAATAATTATTGGAGGGTAAAGCATGGAGGAGGACCTTTGATTTTCCCGTGCCGGGCCGGATCAATAAACCCCGACAATTGGGTCTTACCATGGTCATAGATAAGGGTATGGGTATTAACCAAACCCGTGATCTCCTTGAACTGGCCTCTGATTACATTGATTCCATAAAACTTGCCTTTGGCACTTCCGCCTTCTATTCCACCGAACTCCTCCGGCGGAAAATAAAGCTCGTCAGGTCTTATGGGGTGGACATTTGCCCGGGTGGTACCTTTTTAGAAGTGGCCGTCCTGCAAAATAGGCTGGGAGGTTTTCTCCAAAGGGCAGTAGACCTGGGTTTTACCAGTGTGGAAGTATCTGATGGTACCATTGAAATGTCACCGGCCCTCAGGCATGATACCATTCGCCGGGCACAAGGGCATGGATTAAGGGTCTTCAGTGAGGTGGGCAAAAAAGACCCCCAGGATAAAATGCCGGAAAAGCATATGTTAGAACAAATAACCAGGGATCTGGAGACGGGTGTTGACGGCGTTGTTATTGAAGGGCGGGAATCAGGCAAGGGTGTTGTTATCTATGATCGGGAAGGACTGATCATGGAGGATGTCTTGGAACGCCTTATCAGCGGTGTGGATAAACCGGAATCTTTAATTTGGGAGGCACCTCTGAAAAGTCAGCAGTACACCTTAATACTCCGCTTTGGTCCCAATGTCAGCCTAGGAAACATCCAGCCCGACGAGGTTTTGGCAGTTGAATCCCTCCGCTGCGGTTTACGGGGCGATACCCTAAAGGCTTCTATTAGTGGCCTTAATGTAAAGTCTTTTTTGGGCACCGCCCCGGGATAGTCCCCAGGGAAGGATCCGGATTAAATCCATCAGCGCGGATCGGGATAGAAACCTCCGGTATTTTCCATCTCACTGATGAGTTTAGGGATTATTTCGGCAACCGGGAGAATTTCCCTAATCCGGCTGGCACTGGTGCCGGAAAAAACCAGACCCCCGGTTACATCCCCCCGCTGGGCACGGTTTAAAACATCTAGGATACAGTAATGGCGGGAGCAACGTTTTAAACAATCGTCACAAGCCCTTATGGGGGGTGGATTCTGGGCCTGCAATGCTTCCGTCAGTTCATTGCGTACTGCCCTCCCGGGCATTCCTACCGGACTATCGATAAGAATAATATCCTCCGGTTTGGTGTTGATACACATCTTTTTAAAGGCCTGGGGGGCAGTACATTCTTTACTGGCAATAAAACGGGTACCCATTTGGACTCCGGCGGCACCGCGGCTAAACATCTACGCCGCATCTTTTCCATCGGCTATTCCTCCAGCTGCAATCAAAGGCAAATCAACCGCCTCCCTTACTTCCGGCAATATTTCCCCTAGGGGGCGGTCTGTACCCAGGTGTCCGCCAGCCTCAACACCCTCCACCACCAAGGCTGCGGCCCCAAGCCTCTCCGCCAACTTGGCCAAGCGGGCCGAAGATACAATGGGAATAATAGAAACACCTGTTTCCCGGCCCCAGGAAAACATATCCCGGGAAAAACCGGCCCCGGTCACAATAAAATCTATCCCTTCTTGCATCGAAGCCTTTACCAGCCGGGCAAAATTTTTTACCGCAAATAGCACATTTACACCAATTATCCCCCCGGTCAACCGGCGGGCCTCCCTAATTTCTTGACGCAGTTCTTCTTCAGTCATCCCCGTCCCGGCAATGGTGCCCACTCCCCCGACCTCAGCTACCGCCGCCGCCAAGGGTGCCGTTGAAATCCGTACAGCCATGCCCCCCTGGACAATGGGGTACTTGGGCCTCAAATTGCCGATGCGTAATTGTGGCAGTTTCATTATTTACCCCCATTCTTTTTTCATCAAAGAATAATTTTCCCAACTACACCTTTAATAATATCAGAAAAACCAGGTCAGTTCTAAATTTTACCTGTGTTATGCCATAAATGGCTATTTTTTTTATTATTTTACTTGACAACTTCCCCATAATGTATTAAGTTGTTACTATGGAGTTTTCCAGTTAAGATCCGATAGCGGAGGTGTTATCCCATGGTAATCTTTGATGAAGTAACAAAAATATACCCGGGAGATGTGAAGGCCGTCGACAATTTGAGCCTGGAAATTAATCGGGGGGAACTGGTGGTCTTAATCGGGCCCAGCGGCTGCGGTAAAACCACAAGCCTGAAGATGGTCAACCGCCTTATTCAACCCAGCTCCGGAAAAATATTTCTCAATGGAACCGATACCGATGAACTCGATGCAGTGGAGCTGCGGAGGCAGATCGGTTATGTCATCCAGAATATCGGCCTCTTTCCCCACAAAACTGTAGCCGGCAACATTGCCGTTGTGCCCCGTCTTAAAAAATGGCCCCAGGAGGATGTGGATAAGCGGGTTAATGAGCTCCTTAATATGGTAAACATGGATCCAAAACTATATCGCCACCGCTTCCCCAACGAACTGAGCGGCGGCCAACAACAGCGCATAGGGGTCCTGCGGGCCCTGGCTGCGGAACCAGAGGTCATGCTCATGGATGAACCCTTTGGTGCCTTGGATCCCATCACCAGGGATCAATTACAAGAAGAATTAAAACGGTTGCAGCAAAAACTCCACAAAACCATAATCTTTGTTACCCATGATATGGATGAGGCCCTAAAAATAGCCGACAAGGTTGTAATCATGAAGGATGGCTTGGTTTTGCAAGCAGCCAGTCCGGAAGAAATTTTGCAGCAGCCGGCCAATGATTTCGTCCGTCACTTTATCGGCGAAGACCGCCTGCTTCGCCGGCCGGAACAAGTTTTGGTTTCGGAAGTTATGTTGAAACAGCCAGTTAAAATTGAGTATTACAAGGGACTTCGGCAGGGATTGGTCCGGATGCGGGAAGAAAGTGTTGACAGTCTATTGATAGTCGACAATGATGATAAATTCCTAGGGGTTGTGGATGTCCGGGATATCCAGGCCAACTTAGATAACCGAAAAAAGCGTTTACGGGATATCATGCATGCCATGCCGACTGTCGATGTAAACGACAATGTCAAAGCAGTTGTTAAACTTATGGTGGGTAACGGAATCCGTTTTGTTCCGGCGGTAGACCACAAGGGCCATTTAAAGGGTATTGTTACCAGATCTTGTGTGGTTAACTTTATCCTGGATTATATGTAAGGAGTGATGGCATGAAGTTAATAACCTTTATGATCAATAATATAGATCGAATTCTTCTTAAATCCTTCGAACACCTGACCATCGCCAGTACTGCTTTGCTTATATCCCTACTGGTGGCAATCCCCTTGGGTATTATTTTAACCCGGCAGGAGAAACTGGCACCCATGGTTCTGGGTATAGCCAATATAATCATGACTATTCCCAGCCTAGCTCTACTGGCCTTTATGCTGCCCTTCCTGGGCATCGGCAATAAGCCTGCCATTGCCGCCCTCTCCCTTTACGCCCTCATGCCCATCATGCGCAATACCTATACGGGCATCACCAAAGTACCCTCCTCCCTCATCGAGGCGGGCCGGGGAATGGGCATGACAGACTTTCAGCTCCTTTATTCAGTGGAACTACCCATTGCCTTATCTGTTATCTTGGCAGGAGTAAGGACCACCTTTGTCATCCTCATTGGCTGGGCCACCATGGCAGCCTTTATCGGTGGCGGCGGCCTGGGCCAGCTTATCTGGTCCGGCCTCACTAACTTGAACTACAATCTTATCCTGAGCGGGGCCATCCCCGCCGCCCTCTTGGCCCTGTTGGCGGATTTTATCCTGGGTCATATGGAAAACTGGTTAACACCCCAAGGATTGAAAAAAAGAACATAAGGGGGTCTCCATTATGAAAAATAAAAAGGCTTATCTAACCCTGGCTATCCTAACCTTGATTTTAATTATACCAGCACTGGTCTTCAGTGGTTGTGCACCCCGGGATAGAAAGACTACCATTAAGATAGGAGCCCAAAACTACGCTGAAGTAATGCTCATGGCCCATGCAGCCCAAGCCCTCATTGAAGATCAGACCGATTATAAGGTGGAAATAGTACCCAGGTTGGGGTCAATCTTGGTTTTGGAGCAGGCCATGCAGGCCAATGAAGTAGACATTGCCAGCCTCTTTTTCACCGGCGGAGTATCGGGGCTTTTGCATCCGGATTATGCCGATATAGTTGATTTGCGGGAGGCTAAGTGGCGGGATCCCGATTATATCTGGGAATTCCTGCAGGAAA
>JAAYTH010000128.1 GCA_012523785.1 Bacillota bacterium
AGGAGAGTTAAATTTTATGGATAGCTTGGGGGGGCCGGAATTCTCCCTACACAAACTTTTTGCCAGCCTGCTGGATTCCGATGCTGCAATAAAGCACTTGGAATTGGAATCTGATGCCGGCATGTTAAGATGTCCCCAGTGTGGTTTAACTTATAGTGAATTCAAAGGCAGTGGGCGCCTAGGATGTGGTACCTGTTATCAGATTTATCGGGAACAGTTGGAACCCCTCCTGGGCCGGCTCCATGGACAAATACAACATACGGGTAGGGTGCCCCGCAGGGCCGGTCATTCCTTGCGAATTAAACAGGAACTGCAGGGCTTAAGGCAGGCCCTGGAACAGGCGGTAAAGAAGGAAGAATTTGAAAAGGCGGCAGTTTTAAGGGATAAGATTAGGGATATGGAGAAGACAATAGATGTCTAGGGAGGTAGCCGGGATGTCTTGGGAAGAAATTTTACAAAGACCTTCCTCCCGCTGGACCCTGGGGGAAGGGCCGGAACGGGAAGTGGTGATAAGCAGCCGGGTGCGCCTGGCTCGCAATATAGACCACCATATATTTCCCCACCGGGCCGGAGAGGAAGAATTGGAGAAGGTCTGTAGGGAAGTGGGGACAGCTGTGGAGCAGTTGCCCTTGGCGCCCCGGTTCCACTTTTTGCCTTTAACTAAACTGACTCCCATCGATCGCCAGGTGTTGGTGGAAAAACACCTTACCAGCCCGGCCCATATCGCAAAACCCAGGCATCGGGCCGTGGTTCTGCGGGAAGATGAAGGTGTTTCCATTCTGGTCAATGAGGAGGATCACCTTCGGATCCAAACCCTTTTCCCGGGGCTGCAGTTGGAGGAAGCCTATGGGCTGGCGGGTAAAATTGACGATGGGCTGGAGAGATCCTTGACCTATGCCTTTGATGAAACCTATGGTTACTTGACCTGCTGTCCCACCAACACCGGGACTGGAATGCGGGCCTCCATAATGGTGCACCTGCCGGGGTTGGTCATGTTAAACCGGGCCAATAAGATTTTCTCTACCCTTTCCCAATTGGGGCTGGTTACCAGGGGCCTCTATGGGGAGGGGACCGAAGCCTTGGGATATATGTTCCAGATCTCCAACCAGATAACCCTGGGGAGGAGCGAGGGGGAACTTATCAATAGTTTGCAGACTATTTTGGTGCAGGTAATAGAGCAGGAATTACAGGCCCGGCAGCAGCTGTACCAGGAAATGGGGGACCGCCTTGTGGATAAGGTCTTTCGGGCCTACGGTATTTTGACCAATGCCCGTCTTCTAAGCAGCAAAGAAGCCATCAACCTGATCCTGACCCTGCGTTTGGGGTTAAATCTCAACCTACTGCCAAATTTAGAGTACCGGGTGTTGGGTGAATTGCTGGTGCTGTGCCAACCGGGGTTTTTGCAAAAGGTGGCCGGTGAAAAGCAAAGCACTCCGGAGCGGGATGCCAAAAGGGCAGCCCTGATAAGAGATAGGCTGAAAGAAGCCAAGGCCTAATACCGTCCGGGGTTTGTTGACCCCGGGGATAGAAGGGTGACGGCTAGTGCAAGTGAAAAAATTAAACACTGGAGGTGTTATATATGTTTACACGTTTTACGGAAAGGGCCCAAAAGGTGATGAGGATGGCCCAGGAGGAGGCACGGAGGCTCAACTATCCCTATGTGGGTACCGAGCATCTGCTGCTGGGCCTTTTGCGGGAAGGAACCGGTGTAGCCCACAAGGTCCTGACGGACCTGGGTGTTGATCAAGAGAGGGTTAAAGAAGAGGTAGAAAAGATAATTGGGCCGGGGAAGGGTACAGTCAGCGGTGGAATCGGTTTTACTCCCCGGGCTAAAAAAGTCATAGAATTATCTTTAGATGAGGCCCGGCAGTTGGGCCACAATTATGTTGGCACTGAGCATTTTCTTTTGGGCCTTATCCGGGAAAGAGAAGGAGTTGCGGCCCGGGTTCTACAGGCCCTGGGGGCTGATCTACAAAAAGTGAGGGGACATCTGGTCCAACTACTGGGGCAGAAAGGCCCCACCGGTGCCCTTCCAAAGGCCCAGCGGGCCAAGGGTAATACCCCCATGCTGGATGGATTGGGCCGGGATCTGACCCAAATGGCCCGGGAGGGCAAATTAGATCCTGTTGTCGGCCGGGAGAAGGAAATTGAACGGGTAATTCAGATCCTGAGTCGACGGACTAAAAACAATCCGGTCTTAGTTGGGGAGCCGGGGGTGGGCAAGACGGCCATCTCCGAAGGGCTGGCCCAGCTGATAGTGGAGGGCAAGGTGCCGGAACTATTGAAGGATAACCGGGTGGTAACCCTGGATTTGGCTTCAGCCGTGGCTGGAACAAAATATCGGGGTGAATTTGAGGAGCGGTTGAAGAGGGTGGTAGACGAGATTCGCCAGGCGGGGAACATCATCCTCTTTATCGATGAACTCCATACCGTGGTGGGTGCCGGGGCCGCCGAAGGGGCCATAGATGCGGCCAATATACTCAAACCCGCCTTGGCCCGGGGTGAGCTCCAGTGCATTGGTGCCACTACCCTGGATGAATACCGGAAACATGTGGAAAAGGATGCGGCCCTGGAACGGAGGTTTCAGCCCGTGACCGTGGGTGAACCCAGTGAAGAAGAGTCCGTTGCTATCCTACAGGGCCTGCGGGATCGCTATGAGGCCCACCATCGGGTTACTATAACCGATGAGGCTCTGGAAGCTGCCGTCAACCTTTCCATCCGCTTTATCGCCGATCGCTTCCTGCCGGATAAGGCCATTGACCTCATCGATGAGGCTGCTTCCAAGGTGCGCTTGGCCATGTATAATGTTCCCCCCGAATTGAAGGAACTGGAGACCCAGCTGGAGGCGGTTAACAAGGAGAAGGAGGCGGCAGTTCAAAACCAGGAATATGAAAAGGCAGCCCAACTGCGGGATCGGGAACAATCCCTAAAAAAACAGTTGGAGGATGGGCGGGGCCAGTGGGAAGCTCAAAAGGGCAAGACCGAGGCCGAGGTGACTAAGGAGGATGTGGCCAGCATTGTCGCCGGTTGGACCGGCATACCCGTCACCCGCCTCACCGAAGGAGAGGCGGAACGCCTTCTCAAACTGGAGGATGGGTTACACCAGCGGGTTATTGGCCAAGATGAAGCTGTTACAGCCGTGGCCAAGGCGGTACGCCGGGCCCGGGCGGGGCTTAAAGATCCCAACCGGCCCATCGGTTCCTTTATATTCCTAGGGCCCACCGGGGTGGGGAAAACCGAATTGGCCCGGGCCCTGTCGGATAAGCTCTTCGGTGATGAGGAAGCCATGATCCGCCTGGATATGTCCGAGTATATGGAAAGGCATACCGTATCCCGCATGATAGGTGCCCCTCCGGGCTATGTGGGTTATGAGGAAGCTGGGCAGTTGACGGAGGCTGTCCGCCAGCGGCCCTATTCAGTGGTTCTCTTTGATGAAATTGAAAAGGCCCACCCGGAAGTATTTAACATCCTGCTGCAAATACTGGAAGATGGGCGGCTGACCGATGCCAAAGGAAGGAAGGTAGATTTTCGCCACACAGTGGTCATAATGACCTCCAATGTGGGGGCCCAGTTGTTAGCCGGGGAGGAAACCCTTGGCTTTCGGCCTGCATCGGCGGAGGAAACCCACCGGGGTACCCGGGAGCGAGTTATGGATCAGCTGAAAAAGACCTTCCGGCCGGAATTCTTAAACCGCATTGATGAAACAATTGTCTTCCATCATCTGAATAAAGAACACCTGCGGGAAATAGTGGAACTTATGCTCAGGGAAGTGGAAGAGCGCCTGGAGGAAAAAGGTGTTATGATAGAGGTCAGTGGGGAAGGGAAGGAGCTGCTGGCTAAAGAAGGGTTTGATCCCACCTTTGGGGCCCGGCCCTTGCGGCGAGCCATCCAGCGCCTGGTGGAGAACCCCCTGGCAGAGGAAATACTCTCTGGCCGGATCAAGGGTGGGGATACTGTGCAGGTAATGGTAAAGGACGGGGCCCTGGTTTTTAATCCCGCAAAGAAGGCGGTGGCGGAAACACCCTAAGGGGTCTACCTTGACAACTGGAATCCTGTAGGGGAGAGGTCCAGATGGCCAAAATAAAAAGTGTTTTTATCTGTCAGGAATGTGGCAGTGAATTTCCCAAGTGGATGGGACGTTGTACCGACTGTGGTGCCTGGAACAGTATGGTGGAGGAGGTCCGGGGTAAGCCGAAAAGCCGACGGCCCGGGCCTCCCGGGCTATTTTATCAGGCCCAGGCCCCCCAGGCCATTGGTGAGGTTCCCGGGGATGTGGCCTTAAGGTTTCCCACCGGCAGTGGCGAGTTTGATCGGGTTTTAGGCGGTGGCATTGTCCCCGGCTCCCTGGTCCTTTTAGGAGGAGATCCGGGGATAGGGAAGTCCACGATATTACTGCAATTTGCCTCCTATTTTGCCGCCCAGCACGGCACCGTCCTTTATACTTCCGGCGAGGAATCACCGGGTCAATTAAAGCTCCGGGGGACCCGCCTCGATGCTCTGGAAGAAAGGCTCCTGGTGATGGGAGAGACGGATCTGTCCCTCATCATTGAGGAGATCAACCGCTTGCGTCCGGCCCTGGTTATTATAGATTCTATCCAGACGGTTTACCATCCAGAAATAACATCGGCACCAGGCAGTGTGGGGCAGGTGCGGGAATGTGCGGCCCGCCTTATGGGGCCAGCTAAATTTTTGGGGATACCCATTGTCATCGTCGGCCATGTGACCAAGGAGGGTTCCCTAGCCGGGCCCCGGGTTTTGGAGCATATGGTGGATGTGGTCCTTTACCTAGAAGGGGACAGGCACCATATTTACCGGATTTTACGGGGAGTGAAGAACCGTTTTGGCTCCACCAATGAGATCGGTATCTTTGAGATGCTGGAAAAGGGGCTGCAGGAAGTGGCCAATCCCTCCCGGTTATTTCTTTCCCAAAGACCCACTGGAGCTGCAGGCTCGGTGGTAATTGCCACCCTGGAGGGTACCCGCCCCCTTTTGGTGGAGGTTCAGGGCCTGGTCAGCCCCACAAGTTTTGGACTACCGCGGCGCTCGGCCACCGGAATTGATTACAATCGTTTGGTAATGCTCCTGGCGGTCTTGGAGAAAAGGGCAGGGCTAAATTTAAGCAGCCAGGATGCCTATGTGAATGCCGTGGGCGGTGTCCGCCTAGATGATCCTGCCGCTGATTTGGGTATAGCCATGGCCATAGCCTCCAGTTTTCGGGGAGTGCCTTGCCCCGATGATACCATCGTCATGGGTGAGGTGGGCTTAACCGGGGAGGTGAGGGCCGTGGCCCGTCTGGAGCAGCGCCTCAAGGAGGCGGCCAAGCTGGGTTTTGAAAGATGCCTTTTACCCCGGGGCAATTTAGAATCCCTCACCTTTAAACCAACCCTTAAATTGGTGCCCGTCCGGACGGTGGGGGAGGCCCTGCAGATGCTTTAGGGGCAAAATGCCCCCGGGTGTGATGCTGTGGATATGCCGAAGAAGGTTTGTATCACAAGGAGGAGGAAAAATGATTCCCCTAGTATTGGTTGTGGGCCCGTCGGGGGTAGGTAAAACCACCCTCTTGGAGGGCCTGTTGCCCATCTTAAAACAACGGGGCCTAAAGGTTGCCTATCTGAAACACCACCGGGGGGAGTTTGAAATAGATGAACCCGGCAAAGATACCCACCGCTTGGCCCGGGCCGGTGCCGACACCGTGGCCATTTCCGCCCCTTCCAAGTTTGCCCTCATCCGCCGGGTAGAAGAGGAGCTCACCCTGCCCCAGATGCTGCCTTTTTTGGGGGCTCCCGATTTGGTGATTGCTGAGGGCTATAAAGGGGCTAATTATCCCAAAATCCAGGTTTGCCGCCGGGGATTTTCCCCGGTACTGCTTGCCCCTCCGGGATACTTATTGGCTGTCGTTTCGGATTTCCCCCTAAAGGTCCTGGTTCCCTTCTTTGGTTTTGACGAGGGGGAAGGGCTGGCCGATCTACTGGTAGAGTTTACTTTACATAATAAATAAATACTTACTATTGTTGCCAAAAGCATATCTTTGGGGCAGGTAATCAGTACTTGGAAGGAGAATTCTTTAATTAGGTTAGAAATGATGATATTCACAAAAGGGGGCAAAAATCTGTGAAGGCAGAAAAAATTTGGCTGGATGGTGAATTCGTACCCTGGGAAAAGGCCCAAGTCCATGTTTTAACCCATGCACTCCATTACGGAAGCGCCATTTTCGAAGGTATCCGGGCCTATGAAACCGCCGATGGAGGGGCGGCAGTATTCCGCTTACAGGAACATGTGGATCGTCTTTTTGACTCAGCGGCAATTTTCCGCATGGAGATACCCTATACCCGAGAGGAAATATTTAATGCCATTGTGGATACGGTGCAGGTTAACAAACTAAAGGGCTGTTACATAAGGCCCCTGGTCTTTCGGGGTGGGGAAGGTGTGGGCATAAATCCCTTACGGTCACCGGTGCGGGTTTTGGTGGCGGCTATTCCCTTTGGGGCTTACTTGGGGGAAGAGGGATTAGAAAAGGGCATCAGGGCCAAGGTATCTTCCTATAACCGTATTCATATAAATTCCACCTCTACCAAGGCCAAGATCAGTGGAAATTATGTCAACTCAGTCTTGGCTGTTATGGAAGTTGCGGAAGATGGTTATGATGAGGCCATCCTGCTGGACACTAACGGTTATGTGGCCGAAGGCCCGGGGGAGAACATCTTTTGGGCCCGGAAGGGTACTGTATACACCACTCCCCTGCCTACCGTTCTGGAGGGCATTACCCGAAATTCCATCATGACCATCTGTGGGGATTTGGGTTATCCCCTTAAAGAGGCCCTTACCACCCGGGATGAGCTCTATATTGCCGATGAGGTCTGGTTCTGCGGCACGGCGGCGGAGATCACGCCCATCAGGGAAATAGACCGCATTACCATTGGCAAGGGCAAAGTTGGCCCCATTGCCAAGGCCCTGCAAGAAAAATTCTTTGCCATTGTTGCCGGCAAGGATGCTGCCTATGATCACTGGCTGGCCCGGATCTAGTATATAAGGAAAGTTTAGAAGGTATAAAACATGGGGGCGACCAGTGGTCGCCCCCATGAAATATCGCACATTACCGAAGAACCTTAGGGGCGGTCATCGACCGCCCGCTCCATGTTTCTGCCCAAACGTAGGGGCAGTCATCGACCGCCCGCCTGTCCCCAGGTAATTATCCGACACGATCCAATAACAGTCAGCCCATCCGCATCCTGTCCCTTTCCTCTCCAACTTCCAATAGTGGCCGCCTGTCCCCCTCCCTGCTTAAGAAAGGTTAAATTTCCCCAGTGTACACAACTTCTTATGCTCCTTTACCAGCACATCATAAAGATCGATATCCAAAAGATTACAGAGGGCCGCTGTATAAAAAAGGCTCCTTCCCAATTCCGACTCAATTACTTCTCGGCAATCAGAGCAAAGCTGCTCTTTTAAATGTGATTCTACATACTCATTTAGTTTTTCCAGTGGTATTTCCAGGGGAATGTTTTGTTTCTCAGCTATGATTTGAATACAGCCGCAGCTGGTTACCGCCTTAGTGACGGCCCGGTTGGTTCGGGAGGATGCTTCCTGCAATTTGGACAATACATCCAGGACACTCCGATGCCGCAAAAGACATTCATCTACCCGCTGTTGAAACTCACTACACATTAAGCCGCCAATACCCATGGATTCACCCCACTTAGCCCTGTAACCTGGGCTTTACTGTTTTCATTATACCGAGCGGCCCCAGTCCTTGTCAATGTTTATGATTAAATTGCTGGCAGGTGCCGGGGATCATTACGGGTTAAGGGCCGAAAGGTTCCCTCCAATGCCGGGCACCCGGGTAAATATCTGGCAAAAATTCATTTGACAAGGTAATCTAAGCGTGATATAATTTATTGTTCCTTATCCTTGACAAAAGTATCACATTGTGGTATCATGTTATTATCTAAATTTCGTCTTTTCTATGTTGGAGGAGGTAGCTGAATGTTTAATGTGGGAGACAAAATTGTTTATCCCATGCATGGAGCGGGGATAATCGAAGCTATTAAAGAGCAGGAAGTATTGGGTGAAAAACGCAAGTATTATGTTATGCACCTGCCTTTGGGAGATATGAAGGTCATGATTCCAACGGGCAATGTTGAAAAGCTGCGGCTGCGGGGAGTAATTGATGAAGATGGTGTGGAAAAGGTTCTCAGTATTTTAAAGGAACAAAAGACCAAGATGTCTACCAATTGGAACCGCCGTTTTCGGGCCAATATGGAAAAAATAAGGACCGGGGATATTTATGAAGTTGCTGAAGTGGTTAGAAATCTTTCCCTGCGAAAAAAGGAAAGAGGGCTGTCCACCGGTGAGACCAAAATGCTGGATAATGCGCGCCAGATTCTCATCAGTGAACTGGTGCTGGCCCGGGATATTGGTGAAGAGGCTGCTGGAGACATCATAGATGAGCCCTTTAATTCCTAGGAGGGCCTTGGATGGATTTGTTTTCTATGGGATAGCCCATGGGGAAGGAATGAAGATGCCGGGCAGCTGGCATCTTTTATTTTGTGGGTTTAACGGGGGCGGTAAAGGGATATAATAGAAGATGGCGCCACCGGGAAGATTGCTGTATAGTGGTTATTAATACTTGAAAAGAGGGGAACATTCCGGGGTTTCCTTGTCAAGGGGTTGCAACATATCGTATAATAAAGTGAGCCTGCGTGAAGTTTGGGAGGGAAGTGATGAAGGTGGTTCGAAAATTAGTCCGGGTGGTCATCACGGCCATCGGTGGGATAATTGGCTACCAGCTCTTCGTCTATGGATGGCCCTTCATTACTACGGTGGGTAGTTTTGAAGGCAATGTGGTCGTCTATGGGGGGACCATGGCAGTCGGAATCCTAAGTGGGGGGAGCATAGCGTTTCTACTATCTCCCAGTATTATTAATGGTAGTCTATCAGTTATCCAATGGAGTGAGGCCTGGCTGCAGAAGATTCCCGTGTATGATGTTATTACCGGGGCCTTAGGACTTATTGTAGGGTTGATTATTGCCAATCTATTGGGGTTTCCCCTCTCCCGGGTCCCCTTTATAGGATTTGTCCTACCCCTGGTTGCTAACCTGGGGTTGGGCTATTTAGGGATGATTTTGGCTGTCAAAAGAAAAGAGGAGATTCATCAACTTATCCACAGTCTCCGCCCCGGTAGGGAAAAGGCGGCCCCGGCGGAAGCAAAATCGGAGCCCAAAATCCTCGACACCAGCGTTATTATCGATGGGCGGATAGCCGATATTTGCAAAAGTGGTTTTATTGAGGGGGATCTAATTATCCCCGGCTTTGTTCTGGAAGAATTGCGGCATATTGCTGATTCTTCCGATCTGCTGAAACGCAATCGGGGTCGGAGGGGTTTGGATATCCTCAATAAAATCCAAAAAGAACTGGAATTTCAGGTCCAGATCAATGAAACAGATTATGATGATATTGCCGAGGTGGACAGCAAACTGGTGCGCCTGGCCCAGGAAATGAAGGGGAAGATCCTAACCAACGATTTTAACCTGAACAAGGTGGCGGAGCTACAGGGTGTAACAGTCCTCAATATAAATGAGCTGGCCAACGCGGTGAAGCCCGTTGTCCTTCCCGGAGAAGAAATGCTGGTACATCTTATTAAAAACGGCAAGGAGGCGGGGCAGGGGGTGGCCTATCTGGATGATGGCACCATGATCGTTGTCGATGGGGGCAAACGGCATATTGGTAAAAGTATTGAAGTCCTGGTTACCAGTGTGCTGCAGACGGCGGCGGGCCGGATGATCTTTGCCAAACCAAAAGCTGAGGAGAGGGCACTATGAAAAAGAGGATTGCTGCCCTTATAGCGGCTGCAGGCCGGGGTACCCGGATGGGATCTAGCCCCCGGAAAAAGCAATACCACCTGCTGGGGGACCGGCCTATTTTGGCCCATACCGCTGCCATTTTTCAGGAAAGCCCCCTCATAACAGACATAGTCATTGTGGTCGGCCCGGAAGATATCCCCTACTGCCAAGGGGAAATAGTGGACAAGTATGCTCTTAGCAAGGTGCAACAGATAGTTGCCGGGGGGGAAAGTCGCACTGATTCTGTTTACCAGGGTTTGCTATCATTGGCCCCCGACACCCACATGGTTTTGGTCCACGATGGGGTCCGGCCCCTATTTCCCCCCAGCCTGATCCCGGAAGTGGTACAAGCTGTCCATACATATGGAGCCGCCGTGGTGGCGGTCCCGGTAAAGGATACCATTAAAATCAGTGATAAGGACGGTTTCGTTAAAGAAACCCCGGATCGGGATACCCTGTGGGCTGTGCAGACGCCCCAGGCTTTTTCTTATCCCCTCCTCCTTCAGGCCTATCGGGCGGCCCAAGATGCAGGCCTGACGGCGACAGATGATGCCATGTTGGTGGAGGCCCTGGGGCGGCGGGTAAAATTGGTCCCGGGGGTTTATGAGAACTTGAAAATAACAACCCCGGCAGATATGGACCTGGCGGAGACCCTGCTGAAAAGGGGGGAATTACCATGAGGATCGGTTTGGGTTATGATGTCCACCGGCTGAAGGTGGGTTATCCCCTAATATTGGCTGGTGTAAAGATACCCTTTGCCCAGGGTTTAGTGGGCCATTCCGATGCCGATGTCCTTACCCACGCCCTTCTGGATGCCCTCTTGGGTGCCCTGGGGGAGGGGGATATCGGTAAACATTTTCCCGACACGGATCCCTCCTTAAAGGGTGTTTCCAGCCTAGTGCTTTTAAAAGAGGTTGTGAAATTGGTGTCCCGAAAGGGCTATGTGGTAATAAATATTGATACCGTCATAATTGCCCAGGCCCCGCCCCTATCACCCTATTATGGTGCTATGCAGAACAAATTGGCTTCCCTGCTGGGTATAGATGCCAGTAGGGTAAACATTAAAGCAACCACGACGGAGGGTCTGGATTTTACCGGGCGGGGAGAGGGCATTGCGGCCCAGGCCGTGGTGCTGCTGCGGAAAAACACTCCTAGGCCCGATACCCCGCAGAATGAAAAAAAGTAAAATTTGCTCCAGGAGTAGGGGCCGTGATATAATCAGTTAATCAGATGGATGAAGCGGATGGCAGAGGAGGCTTAGCGGAAATGGAAGGTATACGAGTGCGATTTGCCCCCAGCCCCACCGGGCCCCTGCATATTGGCGGTGCCCGTACGGCTCTTTTCAACTGGCTTTTGGCCAGGAGATATAATGGGACCATGATCCTCCGCAGTGAGGATACCGATCTGGAACGTTCTAGCTTGGAATCGGAAAAAAACATCATGGAGGATCTAAAGTGGCTGGGGATGGATTGGGACGAAGGGGTGGATGTCGGCGGATCCTATGGCCCCTATCGGCAGACGGAAAGGTTGGAATTATACCAAAAATATACCCAACGGCTCCTAGAAGAGGGAAGGGCCTATTATTGTTTTTGCAGTGGGGAGGAATTGGAAGCTGAGCGGAAACGGCAACTATCCCGGGGTGAAACCCCCCGCTACTCCGGTAAATGTTATCACCTTTCCCCGGCAGAGCAAGAACGCCTGCGGGCAGAAGGATACAAGCCCGCCATTAGGTTTAGGGTTCCCACCGGCCAGCAGGTGCCGGTTTTAGATGAAGTACGGGGACGGGTGGAATTTGAAAGTGACGGCATTGGGGATTTTGTCATTGTCAAGTCCGATGGCAATCCTACTTACAATTATGCCTGTGTCATAGATGACCACCATATGGAGATCACCCATGTGATCCGGGGGGAGGAACACCTCTCCAATACCCCCAGCCAAGTAATGCTGTATGAGGCCTTGGGATGGACTCCCCCGGCCTTTGCCCATACTTCCCTCATCCTGGCCGAAGATCGGAGTAAGATGAGCAAACGCAAAGGGGATACTTCTGTTAAACAGTATCGGGATAAGGGCTATTTACCCGAGGCGGTGGTAAATTTCCTGGCCCTATTGGGCTGGTCCCCGGAGGGAGAGGAGGAAATTTTCCTGCCCCAGGAATTGGTGGCCCAATTTAGCCTGGACCGGGTCTCCCGGTCACCGGCCGTCTTTAACATTGATAAACTACGCTGGTTAAACGGCCATTACATCAAAAACAGCCCCCTTGACAGAATTACGAAATTGGCGGTACCTTATTTGGTGCAGGCCGGCTACCTGGGGGAGGATCTTACTCCGGAGGAATGGGAATGGGTTACATTAGTGGTAGCAGCGGTGAGGGAATATCTTACCTGCCTGGCAGAAATAACCGATCATGTGGATATATTCTTTAATGATGAGATAGAATTTGAAGAGGAAGGGCTGCAGGAAGTACTGCGGCAGGAGCAGGTGCCCCGGGTGGTGGCAGCCCTAAGAAAAGCCCTGGCGGGGCTTCCGGAACTTACCCCGGCCACTGCCAAAAAAATGCTGGGGGATATCAGAAAAGATTTGCAGCTGGGGGGGAAGAAGGTCTACATGCCTCTTAGAATAGCCCTCACCGGGTCCAACCACGGACCCGAGCTTCACGAATTGATTGCCATCTTAGGACGGGAACGGGTGGAATACAGGCTCGGCCGCACTCTGGGGTTGGCTGGAGTGGAAGGATAGGGTTAGAATAGGTGCCCGCCCGGAGGAGGATGTTACTAGAACCCAGGGAAGTGTAACCGCGGGCCCGCCGTCCGTCTCTCGGAGGGGGCCCGTTTTTTAATATTAGGGAGGAGGAAGGTGCCGTGTCTTTACGCATTTACAATACCCTGACCAAGGGTAAGGAGGAATTTCGGCCCCGGGAGGCCAATAAGGCCAGTATTTATGTCTGTGGAGTAACACCTTATAACTACTGCCATGTGGGTAATGCCCGGCCCTATGTGGTATGGGATGTCTTTCGCCGCTATTTGGAATATAAGGGCTATGAGGTCCACCATGTGCAGAATTTTACCGATGTGGATGACAAGATTTTAGCTCGGGCCGCTGAAGAAGACAAAAGGCCCGCCGAGGTGGCCGGCAAGTTTATTGAAGAATACTTTGCCGACTTAGACGGTCTGGGGGTTAAAAGGGCCCATGTTTATCCCAAAGTAACGGATCATATCCCCGATATCATCAGAATGGTGCAGGGCCTGCTGGAAAAGGGTTATGCCTATCAGGTGAATGGTGACATCTTTTATGATGTGAGCCAGTTTAAAGATTATGGGAAACTATCGGGCCGTAGCCTGGAGGAACTGCGGGCCGGGGCCCGGGTGGAAGTAGATGAACGCAAGAATAATCCTATGGACTTTGCCCTTTGGAAGAAGGCCAAGCCGGGGGAAATTTCCTGGAACAGCCCTTGGGGGCAGGGACGTCCCGGCTGGCATATCGAATGCTCGGTGATGGCCCTCAAGTATCTGGGAGAGAATATTGATTTTCACGGCGGTGGCGTCGATCTAGTCTTCCCCCACCATGAAAATGAGATTGCCCAGGCAGAGGCCTTTACCGGCCAAACCTTTGTCCGCTATTGGCTCCATAACGGTTTTGTCAACTTTAGCGGTGAAAAGATGGCCAAATCATTGGGCAATGTAGTCTCCATCCGGGAAGCCCGCCAGCAGTATTCCGGCATGGCCGTCCGCCTGTATCTGCTGTCTACCCATTACCGCAGCCCCATCGACTTTGACTTGGAAAAACTGGCTGCAGCTCAAAAAGGGTGGGAGCGGCTGCAAAATGCCCAGGAAGCCCTGGAACAGGTTCTGGGTAAAACTACTGAGGAACTGCCGGCACCCCCCCAGGAAGAATTATCGGAGCGGGGGCAAAAACTAATCAAAGGGGCCCAGGAAGCCCAGGCCCGCTTTGAAGAGGCCATGGATGATGATTTCAACACTGCCCTGGCTGTGGGGGTTCTCTTTGATTTAACCCGGGAGATCAACAGCTTCCTACGGAAGCCCGTCGCTTCACAAGAAGAAAAGGCAGTACTGGTCCGGGCTCGCAAGATATTTCAGACTATAAGCGATGTATTGGGCTTAGTATCAGCAACAGAAGTAGGGGACGAAGAAAAATTGGTCGACTCCCTAATTCAGATCATTATAGAGATCCGCCAGAAGGCCCGCCAAGATAAAGATTATGCCCGGGCCGATGAAATTAGGGACCGGCTGGCCCAGCTGGGTATTGTGCTGGAGGATGCTCCCCAGGGGGTCCGTTACCGGCGGAAGTAATGGATGCGGGTAGACAATTATCTTTTAAATTTATAATTTATCAGGGGAGGGAGAAACATGCTTCAGGTGACCCTTATTAATCATACCCCAGAACCGGAGAAGACAGTGGCGGCGGCAGCCCGCCTGTGCTATTCCCCCCGGGGAGCGGTGGAGATCATGGATGATTTTACCCCGGAAAAGGTGGATAAATTCCTAGCCAGATTGACCCAAATGGGTCATTTTTCCCCTACGGAACATGTCAGTTTCACCTTTGCCATTGAAGGCATCAGCCGGGCCCTATCCCACCAGCTGGTCCGGCACCGCATCGCCTCCTATTCCCAGAAATCCCAGCGGTATGTAAAGGAAAGTAATTTTACCTATATTGCCCCCCCTTCCATCCGGGAAAACCCGGAGGCCCTGCAGGTCTATGAAGAGGCTATGGAACAGATTCGGGCTGCCTATCGGCAGTTGGTCCAGCTGGTGCCCAAGGAAGATGCCCGCTATGTTCTGCCCAATGCCTGTGAGACCAAACTGGTGGCCACCTTTAACTGCCGCAGCCTTCATAATTTCTTCACCCTCCGGTGCTGTGAAAGGGCCCAGTGGGAGATTAGGGAACTGGCGGAAAAAATGCTGGCTGAGGTGCGCAAGGTGGCCCCCCGCCTCTTTGCTTTGGCCGGGCCCAGCTGCGAAGTGGAAGGGGTTTGCTATGAAGGAGACATGTCTTGTGGCCGGGCTCCTTTAATTCAGGATTTGCTAGGGGCCAACAAAAAGAAAACCGGGGAATAAAATAATCAGCCCGGCCACTTGGGGTAGCATCGACGGGAGGATGAAACGGAAACTGTTATTTTAGGGTGGCAGTAAAGGCAAATTGTTAGCTGGGGAGGATAAGGTGTGGCGGAAGATACCATTGAAGGGCGGAACATGGTCCTGGAGGCATTGCGTTCCGGGGAGCGCACCTTGCATAAAATTTTTATGGTTGCCAGCAGGAGGAAGCCGGGTCCCCTGGGGGAAATAAAGCAGCTGGCCCGGAAAAAAGGCATACAAGTAGAGGAAGTGGGGAAGGGGCACCTGAACCAATTGTCTGTTACCCGCAACCATCAGGGTGTTATTGCCCTGGCGGCGGCCAAGGAATATGTGGGGCTGGCTGATATTCTGAACCGGGCCCGGGAGCGGCGGGAGGAACCCTTTATCCTCATCCTGGATGGCATCCAAGATCCCCACAACCTAGGCGCCCTGCTCCGCAGTGCCGAGGGGGCCGGTGTTCATGGAGTGATAATTCCCAAGCACCGTGCCGCGTCCTTGACGGCTGCTGTGGGCAGGGCATCGGCCGGGGCCATGGAATACATGGCCGTCGCCCGGGTGACCAACTTGACCCGAGCCATAAAAGAGTTACAGAAACAGGGGCTCTGGGTAGCCGGGGCTGATCCTCAGGGAGAAAAGCCCTATAATGATGCTGACTTGACGGGTCCCATAGCCCTTGTCGTCGGGAGTGAAGGGAAGGGGATACGCCGTCTGGTAAAGGAAAATTGTGACTTCCTTCTTTCCCTGCCCATGCGGGGTCGAATTTCCTCTTTAAATGCCTCAGTAGCTGGTTCCCTCCTCATGTATGAGGTTGTGCGGCAGCGGGCTGCTAGTAATGGATAAAGCATGCCGGGAGTACCCCGTGGTGTATCCCCAGGCCCTCAATAGAATTTTTTGGGGCGTGGACAGGCTTGACTTGTTTTTAGGGACTAAGGTATAATAAGGATGTGCATACAGCGGCCTACGGGGTAGGTTGGCACTACTTAGCGTCTTTTTTTAGTGTAAAGGTTTTAAGGATACAACTGAATAAGGTTTCTTAAATCCTGATACGGAGGCGATGTCAGTAATGCTATCTGCCCAGCGGAGATACACCCTCGAATATGAGGACATGATGGATGAAGACATAGTTAAGCGGGCCCGGGGTGGATGTTACGTTGCTCTGGAGTTTCTTATCAATAAATACCGGAATTTTGTACGGGCCAAGGCCAGATCATATTTTCTAGTAGGGGCCGATCGGGAAGACATTATCCAGGAAGGCATGATCGGGCTCTACAAAGCCATCCGTGATTACCGCAGCGATAGGCTGGCATCCTTCCGGGCCTTTGCCGAACTATGTATCACCAGGCAAATTATAACTGCCATTAAGACGGCAACGCGGCAGAAGCACATACCCTTAAATTCTTACATTTCCTTAAATAAACCTATTTATGACGAAGATTCCGATCGGACCCTTTTGGATGTGATATCGGGTACAAGGATCACTAATCCGGAAGAACTTATCATCAACCGGGAAGAATTTAGTGATATCGAAGAAAAAATGGTAGAAATCTTGAGTGAACTGGAATGGCAGGTACTGATGGCCTATCTGGAGGGCAAATCCTACCAGGAAATCGCTTCAGATTTAAAAAGGCATGTTAAATCCGTCGACAATGCCCTGCAAAGGGTGAAAAGGAAGCTGGAGAGGTACCTGGAAAGTAGGGACAAGATGTAGGGCTCTGGGAAATTTCCCATCTTGACTTCCGCCGGGGAAGTAGGTATAATGAAATACGCCGTCGGTCGGCCGACGTAGCTCAATTGGCAGAGCAGCTGATTTGTAATCAGCAGGTTACCGGTTCGAGTCCGGTCGTCGGCTCCAGTATGTAAACTAAGATCTTCTTGCAGTAATTGGC
>JAAYTH010000129.1 GCA_012523785.1 Bacillota bacterium
TGCTCTATGAGGAGGGTTTTAATACCATAACCTTGGATTTTAATTTGGTGACCAGTATCGATAGTTCGGGGCTGGGAAGGTTATTGTTATTTCAGAAGCGGCTTGCGGAGCGGGGCGGGGAATTGAGGATAATAAATATCACCAGTGGCTATATCAGACGGATGTTTGAAATGATCGATCTGGGGAAGGTAATCAATATCGAGGATAGTGGGGGAGGGGATGATTAAATATTTGTAACTACTGGACGGTAACTTCTAATGTCATCCCGTCGGCTGGGGGCAAAGCCTGGGCCCCCGGGCTTTAGACTGTGAAATTTTCTGGTCTTTTTCCCCGGAAAGAAGGAAATTTAGGGGTTTAGGGAGAAATATTATAATCTTGTTGCAAAATTATGGCGCTGTAAGGGCGCTGTTATCTTTATGGATGTGATAACTGTGCAGTTCCAAGGGAAAAATAGGGAAGAATTGTTGCAAAGCCTGGCCCGCTTGGAGACTATTTTGGCCCAGACACCGGCTGTTATCTATACCTACAAAATGGTGGCCGGGAAAAGGGTTTTTACCTATGTCAATGAAAACATAGTCAATATTTTGGGGCTAAAGGCCGAGGAAGTTATCCGGGATCCGGAATCATGGACCCGGCAGGTTCACCCCCAGGATCTGTCCATAATTGCCACCGAGCCCGGACAGCCGACCACGGAGTCGCCCAATTTATTGGAATATCGCTTTGATTGTGGGACGGGTGATTATTGTTGGCTGCAGGAAAAACAAAATGTTATTATTAATGAAGAGGGGGAAACTGAAATAGTGGCCATCTGTTGGGATGTTACAGAACAGAAACTATCGGAGGAGAAAATTCGCTATATGAGTTTCCACGATACCCTCACCGGCCTTTACAACCGGGTTTTTATGGAGGAGGAGATGCGGAGGCTGGATACGGATAGGCAGCTGCCCCTTAGTATTATAATGGCTGATTTAAATGACCTCAAGCTTGTCAATGACACCTATGGGCATGATATGGGGGACGAATTATTAAAGACCGTGGCCCAAACCCTGCGAGATTCCTGCCGGAAGGAGGATATCCTGGCCCGCTGGGGCGGGGATGAATTTGTCATTCTTTTGCCTAAAACCTCCCGGTCAGAGGCGGAAAGGCTGGGAAAAAGGATCAGAAGGAACTGTCGTCAGACCCATATAGGCGATATACCAATTTCCCTGGCCCTGGGTGCTGCCAGTAAAAATGAGGCCGATACTTCCCTTTATGATGTGCTAAAAGAAGCCGAGGTCTCTATGTATAAGCAAAAATTGGCCGACAGCAAAAACACCGGGGGGACGGTCCTCAATGCTCTTTTAAAAACCTTGGAAACAAAGAGCTTTGAAAAGGAGGAGCATGTCTGCCGTATGCAGATGTTGGCCTTGAAATTTGGGGAAAAGTTGGGTCTGCCGGACTCGGAATTAAACCGCTTGAGCCTCTTGATTACCCTGCGGGATATTGGGAAGATCAGTATTCCCAAGGAAATATTGACCAAGGAGGGGCCCTTGACGGAGGAAGAATGGGAAATTATGAAGAAGCATCCGGAGACAGGCTATCGCATCACCCGGGCCATAGAGGAATTTGCCCTGGTGGCGGAGGATATACTGGCCCATCATGAAAACTGGGATGGCTCTGGTTATCCCCGAGGGCTGAGGGGGGAACAAATACCCCTACTGGCCCGCATTACGGCTATCGTCAACGCCTATGAGATCATGACCAGCGGCAGGCCCTATCGCAGGCGGCTGTCACCGGCCGAGGCGGCAGCCGAGTTGGAAAGGAATGCCGGGACCCAATTTGATCCGGACCTGGTGCCGATCTTTTTGACGGAAGTTGTTGAGCTGTGAGCCGGGTGAGGGCTTTGCCAATGGGTAAATTTGAGGTATATAGGGGCTAGGAAATGAAAATACTGCGGGTACTCTTGGCTGATGATCATACTATTGTCCGGCAGGGATTACGGGCCCTGCTTGAGGGCCATGATATTGCTGAGGTAGTGGGGGAGGCCGGGGACGGCAGGGAAGCGGTGCTTTTGGCGGAAAGGTTGCTCCCCGATGTTGCTATTATGGATATTGCCATGCCCGGGCTCTATGGGATTGAGGCGGCCCGGCGGATAAAAAAACGTTTTCCGGAAATAAAAATTATTATTCTTTCTATGCATATAGAGGATGTCTATGTATACCAGGCACTGCGCTCGGGTGTTGATGGTTATATCACTAAAAGTTGTACCTTTGAAGAATTACAGTTGGCCTTGGAGGCGGTGGAGGGGGGGAAGATTTATCTCAGCCCCTCTGTGTCCCAAGTATTGGTGAGGGAGTTGTTGGAGATGGGCCCTCCTTCTGAGGCCAGCCGGCTTATGGAGAAACTTACCCCCCGGGAGAGGGAAATTTTCCAGCTATTGGCTGAGGGTGAGGGCCGGGCTGAGATTGCCCAAACCTTGGCCATCAGCCCCAAAACTGTGGATAGGCATCGGGAAAACCTGAAGGCTAAACTGGGTGTTAAAAGGGAGGAGGAGTTTCTTCATTTTGCCCGGGTTGCTGGCATTGTGGATTTTTAGGGAAATATTGGGGTTTATGCCCGCCATTAATCGGTTAAACCGTAGGGAGCGGTGCCCCCACCGCTCCGTGGTTCCCCCACATTTATAGCGATATCCCTCACATAAACCGCGGGGGCGCGGAACCATTTACAGCGATATTTATCGGTTAAACCGTAGGGGCGGTCATCGACCGCCCGTGGTTCCCGTTCCCCACCTCTCCAACCTTCAATAGCCCTGGGGAACGGTCTCGACTGGCCGTTACATTCCGGGGAAACGGGCGACCACTGGTCGCCCCTACCTTTTGGTGGTATATTTTTGGGTTATTATCGGGGGCGCGGAACGACGAGGGTGTCGTTCCCTACTATTTATAACGATATCCCTCGCATAAACCGCGGGGGCGCGGAACCATTTATAGCGATGTTTATCGGTTAAACCGTGGTTCCCGTACATTTATAGTGATATCCCTCGCATAAACCGGGGTGCGTAGGGAACGACGGGGGCGTCGTTCCCTACTATTTATAACGATATCCCTCGCATAAACCGCGGGGGCGCGGAACCA
>JAAYTH010000015.1 GCA_012523785.1 Bacillota bacterium
CGGCAATCACAGCAGCCCCATCATCATTTACAACTGTAACAGCTACCTTGTGGTTTTCGGCCGTCCTGGACAGACCTGTCGGGGGGGTTAAGCCTAGAATACTGATGGGGGAACTCTCAGTAATTTCGGCCTCCCGTAAGCCAAGGTATAATTTAGGGCCATCATAATTTTCCCCTGTTATAGTAATATTGGTACCACCGGAATGAATACCTTGCGTAGGTTCAAATTTACTGATTACAGGCTGGCTGCCCGGGTAGACAAAGTTAATGGCATCATCCAGAACAACCTTGCCCCCATCCGCATTGGTAACCTCCAGGGGCTGCTTACCTTCAGCATATTCACCCTGTCCCCCAACTTTAGGGGGGATCCTAAAGGCCAAGCCCTCCTCCGTCTCCTCCCATTCTGTAACCTCTATATCCCCCACCTTGATGGTGAACTCACTAAAGAGCGCCTCCCTTAAGGCACAAATCTCCGGGTCAGTGGAAGCACTAATGGCCGGATCAGCCTCTGTTAAGAAGTTTTCTCCCCTGATTTTCATAATATTTCCCCCATAAATAGAGGCAATACCGGGGCTGATACTATGTATTATGGGTTTGCTTCTATAATAAAAAGGCAGCTTTTCGATCTTTCCATCTATATTTTCCAGGGTAACTGTTGTTAAACCGGCTTTACCCGCCGGTACCACCACCCGGACGACATAGGGGGCATCCTCATCAAGCCATTCTATTCCCTCTAATTCCCGGGGGCTAATGTTTTCTTTGCTCATGAATTTTACATCGCTTGCCGCAGTTTCGCCAAAATAAACGTTAGGGTCCAGTACCATTTCCTTACGGCTTTCGATAAATACAATTTGCCCGCCATCCTGTTCAGCCCAGTTGGGCCTTATCCCCACTAGGTCCAGGTCAAAATCACTAAAGAGATAAGTAAAGGCTTTTTCCCGAATACAGGTCCCAAAGGGATCCACCAGCCTTACGTGAACAGGTTCCCCGGTTATAGGGCTGTCGTTTACTTTAACAGTAATAGACTTTTCGCTCGTTTTTTCTGCATCAATTGTAGCCTCAATATCACCAAAATACACATGGCTAATAAGATCAAAATTGGCCCCGGTTATGGTAACCATTGTATCAACAGGCCCTTCAGAAGGAGTTATATTGGCTATGCTCATGGTGGTATTACGGTAGGTAAAGGCCCAGGGCAATATACAACGCGTTTCCCCCTCTATAACACCCCTGACCGTTACCGCACCCGCCACAGAGCTGGGGGGTAACTCTACTACATGGATATCTGTATTGTCCTCCTCATCAATATAATACCGGAGAAATTTAGCAGGTTCTTCATTGTCACCAAAATAGAATTCCATACCCTGTGCCAGATTTTTCCCAATAATATGCACCTCAATCTGGCCCTCCAAGGGACCGATGTTAAGATGGGGGGAGACTTCCTTCAAGTCCGGATTAGGGTTTTCCACCCGCAGTATCTGTGGTGCACCCCAATCTTCGACCAACTCAAAGGCCTTCGTTAGGGTAGATTCCTCCACAAGCTCCATTTCTTTCCCATTATCTTTTCTTTTGAGTTTTATAGTCACCTTGAGGGTCACATCTTGGGGACCACTGGGGCCCTGTTCCGGAATGTAGGCCAAAAGTTCCGTTTCACTGGCAAATTTTAAACCGGGAAAGGGAATATTCTGGGCAAAAAAGAGCTCCGGCTGAACGCTGACTACATCCCATCCCGCCAGTTCCGTGCCTTGCAGGCTATCCTCAATCTTTGCTACTAGGGCATCTTCAGATTCAGCATAAGGAAAGGATTGCCCCTGTATTCTTATGGGGAAGGATTCTTTAGTACCTAAGGGGCCTAGGGGAGGTTCAACTTTGCCTATGGTAGCCGGATTAGCCTTATAAAAGAAAGCCTTTTCTAACGTGTCACCTCTGCCGTCCTTCTCCGGGTTTATTACCTTAACATCTACGAACTCCTGTTTCCAGTAATCGGGGGTACGAACAACTAATTCATCCAACCTAGCCGAAATTACCTCAGCTTTACGGTCACCGAAAAAAACTTCCGGATAAGACCGAATTTCGTCGTTCCCGGGCCCAAGAATAGTACGGAAATTGTTTCCGGAAATTATAACCGTTGTCCCTCCCCTACTCCCCCCTCCCTCCGGTGACAAGGAATCAATAGTTGGGGTTATTATGTCTTCTGTATAAGTAAAGCCATTTTCGTAAGGGGCTGATGTCCTTTCCGTCTTAAGATTTTTAACAGTTATAGTTTGTACATAATTACCCCCCCCAAATCTCGCCGCCTCGATTATAATCTCGTTATCCCGGGCATAAAGAACTGTTTGTTCCTTTTCGTTAAATTTTACCTCAACAGGGCAAGTAGCTATTGGATCAGGATCTTCTCCTTCGCCGTTCCAAATAATTTCCTCTCCATTTGCATAGGTAAACCCGTGTCCAAAAATAATAACCCTTGTGCCACCGCTAATTGGGCCCATGTTATTCCATATCTCTAAAATAATAGGCTGCCCTTCATTTTCCTCTCCATCATTTTCAGCAGCATAAAGGGGTACTGAACCAAAAGCAAATGCAGAGGCAAAAATCAGCACAGACAAAATCAAAGAAAGGCCTTTCTTAAATCCCCTTGGAAGATTTTCCATGATGAGCCTCCTTAAAACCCAAATCCTTCTTCATCTTTCGATCAAGAAAATATATTCTGCCCAGACACAAAAACCCTGTTCTATATTTATCGTCCACTGCCAGTAATTTCTTTAGCCACAATTATTGCCCAGAAAAACAATCAGCCGCCTATGGGGGTAAATTCCTCCATATTGCGGCCACTTTTAACCCTTTTTATAATCAACTGCCAAGGCTGCCCCGGGGGGCACTCCAAACCCTAGTCCTAATAGCTAAGGAAAGGGTTAGACTAGAAATCTAAACCCTCGTATTCAATAAAACCAGCGATGTTCATACATTTTGGATGCTCTATTTCAAGGGATAGAAAGTCCGTGTCCCCTGTTAAAATAATATCCACACCGGTAACGATAGCAGCATTTAATATGGGTTGATCCTTAGCATCCCTTATTAGTTTC
>JAAYTH010000130.1 GCA_012523785.1 Bacillota bacterium
AAGATAGACCGGGTGGTGGAGGCAGTCCTCAAGCGCCAGGGGATCGGCCTGGATTACATTCCTCCAGCGGGAACGGAGGTCCTCCTGCGGGAAAATGCCAATTTGAGTACCGGAGGCACCGCCGTGGATGTGACGGCTGAAATTCACCCGGACAATGCTTTTTTGGCTGTCCGGGCGGCCCAGGCTGTGGGGCTGGATGTGGCCGGGGTAGATATGGTGACGGCTGATATTGCCCGCCCCTTGCTGGGAACCGGGGCCATCATTGAGGTCAACGCTGCCCCGGGGCTGCGCATGCACCTGTATCCCTCGGAGGGGGAGGGACGGGATGTGGCCGGGGAAATTATAGATCACCTCTTTCCCCCGGGGGCTCCCAGCCGGGTGCCCCTTATCTCTATTACCGGGACCAACGGCAAGACGACTACGGCCCGTTTGGTAGGGCACATCCTCCGCTCCCGGGGCCTTAGGGTGGGGATGACCACTACGGAGGGGGTATGGCTGGATGACCGCTGCCTACTGCGGGGAGACACCACCGGTCCCCAAAGTGCCCGCCTGGTGTTATCGGATCCCCTTACAGAGGCGGCCGTACTGGAGACGGCCCGGGGGGGAATCCTGCGGGGGGGCCTCGGTTATGATGAGGCTGATGTGGGGGTAATCACTAATATTTCCCGGGATCACCTGGGCCAGGATGGGTTGGAAGGGGTGGGGGATTTAGCCCATGTAAAATCCCTGGTCATCGAGGCCCTGGGCCCCGGGGGCTGTGCCGTCCTCAATGCCGATGATCCCCTGGTGGCTCCTTTGACTTCCCGGGTGAATTGCCGGCTCATTTATTTTAGCCTGGGGGAGGACAATGTCTATTTGCGACGGCATTTGCTGGCCGGGCGGGAGGGGGTTTTTATTCAGGGGGGCCGGGTGGTGGTGGGAAAAGGGGGAAGAGTGGAGGAGGTTATTGCCCTTGGCGACTTGCCCCTGGCTTTGGAAGGACGGGCCCGGCATAATGTGGCTAATGTTCTGGCCGCCGTGGCTGCCTGCCGGGGCCTGGGGTTGGATATCCCGGAGATTGGGAAGGCCCTGGCTAAATTCAAGGGGGACTTTGCTGATAATCCCGGCCGCCTCAATCTCTTTGAGATGGAGGGATACCGGGTGTTGCTGGATTATGGCCACAATCCGGCGGCCTTTCAGGCGGTTTTACAGACGGCCCGGGGCTTGGGTGCCCGGCGCTTGGTGGGGGTAATTGGGGTGCCGGGGGATCGCTGTGATGAACTTATTTTGGAGAGTGGCCGCGTTGCCGGGGCTGGTTTTCAGCGGCTTTATATTAAAGAGGATGCTGATCTACGGGGCCGGGCGCCGGGGGAGGTGGCAGACTTACTGCGGCAGGGGGCCTTGACCGGGGGTATCCGAAAGGATAATATTGAGGTAGTTTTGGGGGAGGTGGAGGCGGTGGGCCGGGCCTTAGCCCAGGCCCAGGTGGGGGATCTGGCGGTTATTTTCTATGAGGAATTGGAACCCCTTCTGCCTTTGATCAGGGTTAGTAAGGTTTCGGGCCCACCGGCCCGGGGTGAAGTGGGGGTCAAGTGGGCCGTGGGCTGGGGAGGGGATTAAGGGGTTGGGGTGGCAGCATGAAAAAGCCTGGGGAGGAATAAATATGAGTATAATGGCCCTGCCGGCCTATGGGAAGATCAATTTGGCTTTGGATGTCTTGGGGCGACGGCCCGATGGCTATCATGAAGTGGAAATGGTCATGCACAATATTGCCCTCCACGATATGGTATATTTGGAAGATGGGCTGGGGTCTGATATTAGTCTCCACTGCCCCCAATTGGACATCCCTCCGGAGGAAAACCTGGCCTACCGGGCGGCCCTCCTCCTGCAGCGGGAGGGGAGGGTGAAAAAGGGGGCGCTGATCCGCATTGAAAAGAGGATCCCGGCTGCGGCGGGTCTGGCCGGGGGTAGTGCCGATGCAGCGGCGGTGCTGCGGGGCCTGAACCGCATGTGGGATGTGGGCCTTTCCCGGGAGGAATTGATGGCACTGGGGAAGGGCCTGGGGGCTGATATTCCCTACTGTGTCCACGGGGGGGCCTGCCTGGCCCGGGGCATCGGGGAGATTTTAACCCCCCTGCCGTCCTTGCCTCCGGTACAAATAATTTTGGCCAAGCCCCGGCAGGATTTGGCCACCGGGGCTGTTTATGGCGGCCTGGATCTGGATGATCTTCAATACCGCCCCCATATCCCGGCCCTGACGACGGCTCTGGAGGCGGGATCCTTGGAGGGGGTGGCTGCTAACCTGGGCAATGTTCTCCAGGGGGTCAGTGAGGGTTTAGTTCCTGAAATTAGGCATCTGCAAGAAAAGATGTTGACCCTGGGGTCTGTGGCTAGTATGATGACAGGCAGTGGGCCTACGGTCTTTGGTCTGGTGACGGGGGAAGAAAAAGCGGGGGATATAGCCAAAAAACTACAGCAAAATTTCCCTAAAGCTGTTATAATTATAACGGAAAGCATAACACCGGATTACTGGTGAAAACCGGATGCCGGGCCAAGGAAGGATGGGCACAGGTACCGGACCCGGGGATTAAAAAAGGAGGGGAGGGGCTTTAATGGTTGAAGCCATTGTTTTAGCGGGGAGCCTCAACGATAAGGGTCTGCGGGAGGTCAGTGGTGAGGCTTATGAGGCCTTGGTAACCGTGGGGGGCAAACCCATGATAGAATATGTCCTTGCGGCCCTGGAGAATAGCCCCAGTATTTCCCGGATTATCCTGGTGGGACCCCGGGAATTGGAAAAGATACCCGTCTCTAAGCCCATTACCCGGGTGGAGAATACCATCACCATGATGGAGAACCTCCGGCTGGGCCTGAAACATGTGGGAAAGGAAGATTATGTGCTCCTGGCCAGCTCTGATATTCCACTATTGACGGCAGAGGCGGTGGAGGATTTTTTGGCCCGGAGCAGGAAGCGGGAAGGGGATCTTTTTTATTCTGTGGTGGAGAAGGGTGTCAATGAGAAGTATTTCCCCGGGATGCAGCGCACTTATGTGAAACTTAGGGATGGAACCTTTACCGGGGGCAATCTTTTTTACTTTTATCCCGGAATCGCAGATACTGCCTGGTCCTTTGCCGAAGAAATGGTTAATTTGCGCAAGGAGCCGGTGAAGATGTGTGCCCGCTTGGGTTTCTTTTTCACCCTGCGTTTACTGCTGGGGCATTTATCCATCGATGATCTGGAGCGGCGGGTGAGGAAACTCATTGGTATTGACTGCCGGGCGGTTATTTCCCCCCATCCCGAGGTGGGCATAGATATTGACAAGCCCGAGGATCATAGGTTGGTGCAGAGGATACTTTTAGAAAGAGTGGTTTAGAACGGTAGGTTATCTAGTATTTAACCGATAATTGTACTTAGGTGGGGAGGATTTTTTCCCTTCCATAGCGAAATTGAACAATGCAGGCTGGAGGGGATTATGATCCGTGTTTGGGGGAGAAATGGTGAAACACTGGCGCCGACAGGAACGTTTAGTTTATATTACCCAATATCTTATCCAGCACCCGGGGGAAACTATCAATCTAAATACCTTTGCGGCAGCCCTGGGTGTGGCCAAGTCCAGTATCAGTGAAGATTTGGCCCTGGTGAAATCGGCCCTGGGGCGGAAGGGCTTGGGGTGGGTGGAAACTGAATTAGGTGCTGCCGGTGGAGTGTGCTATTGGCCCGGGAGAGGTTTGGAGGAGGCCCGGGCCCTGGCCTGGGAGCTATGTGAAAAAGCTGCGGATATCCGCCGTTTTATTCCCGGTGGATTTCTCTATCTTACAGATATTGTCTTTTCCCCCCAGCTGATGGCCCAGGTGGGGGAAATTTTTGCCGCCCGCTTCCAACCCCGGCGCCCCGACTATGTGGTTACGGTGGAAACTAAGGGGATACCCCTGGCCCTCATGACGGCCCGCTCCCTGGGGATCCCTCTGGTGACGGCCCGCCGGGAGCATAAGGTTACGGAGGGATCGGCCGTCAGCATGAGTTATGTGTCTGGCTCCTCCCAAAGATTGCAGACCATGTCCCTGGCCCGCCGGGCCCTTCCGGCCGGGGCCAAAGTGGTTCTTATGGATGACTTTATGAAGGCCGGGGGTACAGCCCGGGGGCTGCAGGAGTTACTAGGGGAATTTAAGGCCCAAATAGTGGGGATAGGCGTCCTGATGGAAATGGCGGAACCGCCGCAGAAACTGGTGCAGGATTACTTATCCCTTTTGGTTTTTGAAGGGGTGGATGAAAAGCGGCGGGAGGTGCGGGTGCGGCCCAGTGACTGGCTAGTGGGGGAGAAGGGAGGGGGATCTTGATGAGATTGGGAATTGTGGGGCTTCCCAATGCCGGGAAGTCGACCCTCTTTAACGCTCTTACTGGTTCCCAGGTTTTGGCGGAAAGCTATCCCTTCTGTACCATTGACCCCAATGTGGGTTTTGTTACTATCCCGGATGAACGGTTGGAAGGGCTGGCGGCCATGGTGAAACCGGTGCGGGTGATAGCCACCGGGGTGGAGTTTGTGGATATTGCCGGCCTGGTGGCCGGGGCCAGCAAAGGGGAGGGCTTGGGCAATCAATTCTTGGCCCACATCCGGGAGGTGGATGCCATCTTGCATGTGGTCCGCTGTTTTGCCGGGGAGGGGGTTTCCTCCGGGGCTGGGGCTGAAGGTTTGGATCCCCGGCGGGATATGGAAATTGTAAATTTAGAATTGTGTTTGGCTGATATGGAGACCCTCTCTAAGAGAAGGGAGAAAACTCTGCGGGCTGTGAGGACGGGGGAAAAGCGTTACCGGGAAGAACTGCAGGTGGTGGACAGCCTCCTGGAACATTTAGATGCCGGCAGGCCCGTCCGGGAATGTGTCCTTTCCCCCCGGGGGGAGGAACTGG
>JAAYTH010000131.1 GCA_012523785.1 Bacillota bacterium
AAATCAAGGAGGGCATTATCAAGGGTATTTTTTTACCCGGTGACAAGTTGCCATCAGTGCGGGAATTATCTACGATGCTGACCATCAATCCCAATACGGTCAGCAAGGCTTATCAGGAGCTGGAGCGGGAAAAAACCATCGAAACACTGCGGGGGCGGGGTACTTATATAGCAGAAAATTACCGGCCCCAACTGGATAAGGAAGGGTTGCAGGAGATTAAGGAACTATTGCGCAGGGCGGTGGTGGAAGCCTATTATCTTGGCTTGGGCCAGGTTGAAGTAGAGGAAATGTTGAACCAACTATATACTGAATTTGGGGGGAGCGGTAATGGTAATAGAAGTTAAAGGTCTCTACAAACGCCTTGGAGACAAAGAAGTACTGAAAAACATTGATCTAACCGTAGAACCGGGGCATATTTTCGGTTTGGTGGGGGAAAACGGGGTTGGCAAAACTACCCTCATCAAGTGTTTAACCGGCGTCTACCGCCCTGATGGAGGCGCCGCCCTTATAAAGGGCCAGCCGGTCTACGATAATCCTGCTGTAAAGGAAAGTATTGGCTATATAGCTGACCAAAATCAATACTTCCCTTCCTATCGCATTACGGAACTATTGTCCTTTTATTCCCGGGCCTATCCTAAATTTTCCCGGGAACGTTTTCGGGAACTGAATCAAACCTTTGCTTTGCCGGAGAAGTCCCGGGTGAAGGAACTATCCAAGGGCATGCAGATGCGCCTGACCCTAATGTTATCCCTCAGCATTTTCCCCCAGGTTCTGATTCTGGATGAACCCACTTCCGGCTTAGACCCCATCGCCAAGCGGAGTGTTACCAATTTGCTTCTGGAAGAGGTGGAAAGCCGGGGTGTGGCTATCCTGATTTCCTCCCATCATCTGGGGGATTTGGAGCGGATCTGCGACACAATCGGGATCATGGCCCAAGGCGAAATTATATCCAGTCATTCCTTGGAGGAGATGAAAGCCAATATGCGTAAATTACAGGTGGTATTTAGCCACGGGGCGCCAACAGATCTGACCGCTTGGCCGGAGGTCCTGTCGGTGGAGGCGGTGGGCCGCATCCATTATATAGTAACCAAGAACTACGGTGATGGCCTTATGGCTAAATTAGGGCAACTTCAGCCACTGCTAATAGAAGAAATGCCCTTGGCTTTGGAAGACATGTTTATTTATGCAGCAGGGGAGGGTTATCAGTCATGAAAAAATTATTTCCCCCGGCATTATTATATAAAGAGTGGAAGAATGCCCGCTGGGCCTTAATTACAATTATCCTTTTTTTGGTTCTTACCGGGCCCTTTGAGGCGATGCAGAGGTTGGCAAGTATAAAGGAATTTGCCGGCGAAAATGAATTTGTACCGGAACATTTTGCCTACTGGTTCAATGAGTTTTTGTATGCAAGCGGGGGATTTTTTGCCTGGTTATTTATTCTCACCATTGGCCTAACCCTACTGCTGTTTTATCAGGATCGCCAGGAAACTACTGTATCTTTGGTTAGCAGTATGCCCTTCACCAGGAAACAGGCTTACAGTGTCAAATGGCTCATGGGGCTAGGGGTTCTCACCGGGGCTTTTATGATCAATGGGCTTCTTCTTACCGGCTTTTATTTTGCCAATAAGGATTGGATGCTTTCTAGTCCCTATGGGGTAATACCAATATGGACTAGCCTGCATCTGGCCTTTGTAGTGGCGGCCTTTAGCTTTTTGTTC
>JAAYTH010000132.1 GCA_012523785.1 Bacillota bacterium
CTCTGACAGCCTTAATGGGTTTTTTAATTATGGGGGAGAGGATCTCTCCTTTAAGTTTACTAGGGATTACTATAACCATGCTAGGAATATCCATGGTGATTTTAAGCAAGAATCCGGAGGAAAAGAGGGTAGAATTTAACCGTCCAATAAAAGGCCTTGTATTTGCATCACTAGGGGCCCTGGGCCAGGCCTCGGGATTGGTTTTTAGTAAACTGGGAATAGGTTCATATAATCCCCTTGCAGCAACCCAAATAAGATTGCTAGCCGCTTTTATCGGCTTGACAATTATCATCACGGTCCGCAGACAATGGCTGGAAATAAGGGAATCTTTTAATCATAAAAAGGCACTTGGTGAAATAGCTATAGGATCTGTTTTAGGCCCTTTTATCGGGGTAGCCTTTTCCCTGTTGGCGGTGCAGCATACGGCAACGGGTATTGTTTCATCTATTTCATCAATATCACCAGTTATTATAATACCCTTTTCCATAATGGTTTTTAAAGAAAAGGTGTTGCCCAGGGAGGTATTGGGGGCTGTTATTTCCATCCTTGGGATAGTTATATTGTTTCTTTAGTTCATGCCTGCAATGCAAGATTGTATTTAGATGGGATGTGAATTATGGATTTCAAGCAGCTGGAATCCTTTGTGGCCATAACTAAACATGGAAGTTTCACTAAGGCGGCGGAGGAACTCTATCTTACCCAGCCCACCTTGACCGGGCATATACAGGCCTTGGAAGCTAAATTGGGGACAGTTTTACTTAACCGCTGTGGTAAAGTAGTAACTTTAACGGATGCAGGCAAGATTTTATACAACTATGCGGTCAATATCCTTAATACAAGGGAACAGGCCTTTTTTTCCTTGGCCCAGTATGAAGGTAAATTGGAAGGGGAACTGGCTATTGCCGCCAGTACTGTTCCCCAAGGCTATATTCTCCCCGGCCTTTTGGCCGCCTTTAACCGTGCCTACCCCGATATAGGCTATATAATAAGGCAGTATGATAGTAGGGGTGTAGTTGAGGCAATAGTATCCGGCATCATGGATTTTGGATTTGTGGGCACTAGACCTTCATATCCCGAGCTGGAAATATTAAGGCTTTGTAAAGATTATCTGGTTCTAATAACCCCCGCCAAAGGAAAGTTCAAAAACATTGCCGATAAGGAACTTACTTGGGAACAGGTTAGAAACGAAAGATTCATACTGCGAGAGGAAGGGTCGGCTACCAGAGCTATATTTCTAGAGGCCCTTGGGGAAAAGGGAATAATGGTCGAAAATTTGCACATAGTGGCCAATATAGAAAACCCGGAGACCATTAAGGGCTGTGTAAGGGAGGGTCTCGGAGTGGCTATTGTCTCCCAAAGGTCGGTAGAAGAGGATATCTCTTCGGGGTTGCTAAAAAGCTATTACATATCTGATCTTGGTCTTCAAAGGCATTTTTATTTTATATGCCACAAAAATAGGGTGTTAAGCCCTATTGCCCGGGCCTTCCGGGATTTTACTGTCCAGTACCGCCAAGGTCTTTAAGTATTCTATTGAGGGCGGAAAGGGTTTTTTTGATATCCTCCTCAGTATTAAAATGGCCGGGGGAAAATCTTACAGTGCCTTGGGGAAAGGTACCTAGGGTTTTGTGGGCCGAGGGGGCGCAGTGGAGGCCACAACGGGTTTTAATTCCATAATACTTGTCCAAGTGGTAGGCCACATCGGCGTTGTCATGCCCTTTAAAATCTACTGATACTACTGCCGTCCGGCCTTTAGTTTCCCTTAACCCGGCTATATGTACCCCCTTAATATTACCAAACCCTTCCAGGAGCATTTTTGCCAAGTACATTTCTTTTTCCCAGACATAGTTTATTCCAACTTTATTTAGATACCCCAAGGCGGCATGAAGCCCATATATGCCCGGCAGATTTAGTGTACCTGCTTCAAATTTATCCGGTAAATAAGGTGGCTGCTCCTCATATTCCGATAGGCTGCCGGTTCCACCACTGACAAGGGTACCCATGGTTTTAGCAATACTGTCCGTTGTTAAAAACCCCCCAATACCCTGGGGGCCCAAAAGACTTTTGTGTCCAGTAAAGGCTATGGCATCAGCCTTTATTTTTTTGCAATCCACATCTATAATTCCCGCCGTTTGGGCCCCATCTACAATGAAAATAAGCCCCTTTTCGGCGCATATTTTGCCTATTTCTTCCATTGGCAGTATTGTCCCACACACATTGGAAGCATGGGTCATTGCTACAACCTTTGTATTTTGTTTTATGTGCAGATATAGGTCCTGGGGCTGGAGGCGCCCCTGTTCATCGCATATAACCCGGGAAAATTCAATACCTTTTTCCTTCAATTGCATAAGGGGGCGCATTATTGCATTATGTTCCATCGAGGAGACAATACAGTGATCCCCCGGCTTTAAAAGGCCCTTCAGCAAAAAATTAAGGGCATAGGTAACATTTAGGGTAAAGATGACATTCTCACTCTGATGGAAATTAAAAAGTTGCCCCAGCTTTTCCCTTGTTTCAAAGACAATTTCCTCTGCAGTCTGTGCCAGTGCATATCCGCTACGATTTACATTGCTAGCCACATTTTCTATAAAATACTTTACTGCATCACCTACTAGAGGTGCCTTGGGGTAAGAAGTTGCACCATTGTCAAGGTAAATTCTTTTCAATTCAACCACCTCCATCAATTAAGTATATACTAATTTGCTGTTGGCAAATAATAGAATAATTCTATTGAAATGAAACTGGTATAGGGAAATTCAATTTCACAATATGGGGCACTGCTAATAGAATTATAGGGGGAACAGTACTGTTGAAATAATATATTACATTATTACAGGAGGTTTTGCTGTGGATGGTAAACAATCCATTATACTTACTGGTGCTATTGTAGGGGCTTTAGCTGTAGCCCTGGTAAAGCTCGGGAACCCCATCAATATGGGGCTTTGTATTGTCTGTTTTATTAGGGATACGGCGGGGGCCCTGGGTCTACACAGAGACGGGGTGGTTCAATATATCAGGCCGGAGATAATAGGTATAGCCTTGGGAGCCTTTCTGGCTGCCCTAAAAAGTGGAGATTTTAATACTCGGGGAGGATCAGCACCCTTTACCCGCTTTATTTTAGGGATCTTTGTGGTTATAGGCTCCTTGATGTTTTTAGGATGCCCTTTAAGGATGGTGTTGAGACTTGCTGGGGGTGATTTGAATGCCTTATTGGGATTGGTTGGATTTGCAGTTGGTATATATATTGGCGTAGGGTTCTTAAATAACGGTTTTACACTTAAAAGGACATATTCTCTCCAGAGGGCGGAAGGTTATATGTTTTCTGCCCTACAATTAGCGTTATTATACCTGCTATTAGCCCAGCCAGACTTTATTTTCTTCAGTATAGAAGGGCCCGGGTCTGCCTATGCACCGGTCATTATTTCCCTGGCGGCGGGTATTATAATTGGTGTCACTGCCCAAAGGACAAGGCTTTGCATGGTAGGCGGTTTGAGGGATCTAATAATGTTCAAGGACACACATCTTATATCCGGATTTATAGCTATTCTCGTGGTGGCCCTGGGGGGTAGTTTCATCATAGGCACATTCAACCTGGGATTTATTGATCAGCCTGTTGCCCATGCAGATGGGCTGTGGAACTTTTTGGGCATGATGCTAGCCGGTCTAGGTTCAGTCCTGTTGGGGGGCTGCCCCATGCGGCAGATTGTTTTGGGGGCAGAAGGAAACATTGATTCTGTCATCACCTTTATGGGCATGTTGGTCGGCTCCGGTTTTGCACATAATTTCGGACTGGCAGCATCGGCAGCCGGGCCCACTGCCAATGGCCGTATTGCAGTTGTTATAGGCCTTATCGTGCTTGTTGTTATTGGTTTTTTGAATACTGAAAAGGCGATGGAGGTAAGAATGAAGGGAGATGTTGATATTAATGTTTAATAAAGTAGATGCCCGGGGCAGATCTTGTCCGGAACCGGTGTTGCTGACCAAAAGGGCAATTGACCAACATCCAGATGGTGTGCAGGTTATTGTGGATAATACGACGGCTAGGGAAAATGTAAAAAGATTTGCCGAAAACTCCGGTTATAAAGTGGGAATAGTTGAGGATGGGGAGGATTACCTATTGACATTGGGCAGGTGAGGTTGGTGAGTTATATAGCCACTTTTTTTACTCATTCCGGGGCCGTTAAGTATAAAAGATATATGCGCCAGATGGGTATTAGCGTCGAGCTCCTACCAATACCGCGAAGGCTTAGTTCGGATTGTGGGATAGGTGCTAAATTTTCAACCGGCCGGGATATTAAAGGACTGATAAGTGAAGATATTGATAAACTATTTTTAGCAGAAAAAAGGGGGGAAAGGCTCATATACAGTTCTGACAATGAATAAACACTAACCGCACAAATACTTCTAGACACAATATCAGGTTGTATTGCAATTTCCCTTTTCGAACATGGAACTTTTTTCCGCAACATGCGTCTAAAATATTAGATGTTGCAAAATATTAGGGTTCCAAGAATTCACAAGGGAAGGGAGAGGCAAAATGAAACACTGGTATAAGTATGGTTCTATAATAGTTATTTCGTTGGTTGTAGTGTTGTTCGTCGGGATAATGGGGGCCCCTATCCCAGCCCAAACTGCCGGAGTGGAGAAAATAATTACTAGCTATGGGGAAGCCGAAATTTCCGCGACACCGGATCAGGCCCATATCACCTTTGGGGTGGAAGCGGAGGCATCTACTGCCCAAGGGGCCCTAGAAGCCAATGCTGACAAAATGACGAAGATGCTCAGTTCCCTTAAGGAAGAGGGTATTCCGGATTCGGCAATTCGCACCTCCGGTTTCAGTCTTTATCCCAACTATGAGTATATTCGGGAAGGCAATAAGGAAGTTCGCCGTTTAACAGGCTATAGGGTCAATAACAACGTCAACATCCAGACTAAGGACCTGGAAAATCTGGGTCAGTTGATTGATTGTACGGTAAAAGCGGGTGCCAATGTGGTATCCGGTATTTCCTTTAGTGTCCAAAACACGGAAAAACTTGAATTAGAAGCCCTTGAATTAGCGGTAAAACATGCCCGCAATAAGGCGGAGGCTTTAGCCAGGGCTGCCAGTAGTAATATAACCGGAATCGTCGCTATTGAAGAAGTTGCCAGTTCTGGATTTGAACCCCTAAGGATGGAAAAATTCAAGGCTGCTGAAGATGCTGCCAATACGCCCATTGAGCCGGGCCAAGTTCAACTTACCAACAGGGTTAAGGTTATCTTTAGCTATAATTAAAAAATATATTGGGATAGAATTGCATATGTTTTTGGGGCTAATCTGCAGATATAACAGCTTGTAGATTAGCCTTGCTTTTTGGGCAAGGCTCTGAAATGATAATGCGTAGAAGATTAGTATGAGTAAGAACTTCTTGGATATAGAAGTAAATAAAGGGGGATAGTATCCCCCCACCTCCCCTTAAGGGGGGAAATCCACAAAATCCGAAATGGTTAATTTTCAATGATTTTCCGCGGAGTGGGAAAATAAGAAAAGAAGGATAAAAAGGGGAAACGAGAGGCTCAATCTCCAAGTAGGAGTTGTTAGACCAAAAGAAAGGAGAGCCTCTCGCATGAATACACTTCGAGAACATATCGGCGTTTTCCTGCAAGAATCAGAAATAGAATTGCCAGCAATAATGCGTAAACAATTTGGCAAGGCCCTAAATCAATGGCGACCGTGCCCCCTGGATTAGAAAAGGAGTAGATTACTTTCCCCAGGCTCTTTACCAAGTAGATCGCCAGCACCATAGGCTAAATGACAGTGCCCTACCGACTTGTGGAAATTTAGGAGATTGAGC
>JAAYTH010000133.1 GCA_012523785.1 Bacillota bacterium
AAACTATCTGCATCATCCCGGACCAGGCATTTCGCTCCATTGTTATTTACCCGCGGTATAATTCCGGCCGCTGGAAGACGATGAAGGTCTAGGGAAGGGGATTTATGCGGAATAATTGTGATTCTTTTGCCTAAGGCAGGGAAATATCACCACCCCATAGAATAATAATGCACATGGCTTAAGGACAAAGACGATAAACCAATGGTTGGAAAGGCGAACAGGTGAAACAAATATGAGATCCGAGGAATTAATTGAGAAAATCAAAAACATTAGAATTTGGCGTCGGGGGGATGAGCGGGCACCCCATAAGCCTCTGGTCCTTTTGCACACACTGGGCCGTATAAGCAGGGGCGGGCCCAGATTAATCCCTTATGAAAAGGTATGCGAAGATCTAACGCACCTTTTAACCGAGTTTTTGCCCTATAACAGGCCAAGTAACCCCAACTATCCCTTCTTAAGACTTAGCAATGATGGTATTTGGGAGGTTAGGGGGAAAGGAATGTTAGATACAAAAGATGATTGGTCTAATACACAACTCATCGCGAATGAAACTGCGGGTGGCTTTACCGAAGAATCCTATAACCTTTTAAAACGTGATGAAAAACTCCTTTACGAGCTGGCGAGAATAATCCTAAACCAACATTTTGCTGATACACTACATCAAGAGATCCTAGATCAAGTGGGTTTGGAATTAAAAGATGGCATTGCAAGACCCCGGGATCCGGACTTTCGTGATAGGATCCTACGGGCCTATGAATACCGCTGCGCTGTCTGCGGTTTTAATGTAAGGCTGGGCAATACACTAATTGCAGTAGAGGCCGCCCATATCAAATGGCATTGTTATGGGGGACCGGACCTAGAAAATAATGGCATTGCCCTTTGTTCCATGCACCACAAACTATTTGATAGGGGCGTTTTCACCCTTGATAATTCCTTTGTTTTAAGAGTGGCAGAAGGTGCCCATGGAAGCACTGGTTTCGAAGAATGGCTAATGCGTTATCACGGCCGGACAATTCGCCGCCCCCAAAGGGTAACTTATTATCCCGACAAAAAATTTATTAACTGGCATATTAAGGAGGTTTTCCGTGGCCCTTCCCGGTATGTTGTTGGCCGGTAAAGTAGTTTATTAATAGGAAAATATATGCAAAGATTTATGTTGCACCTCTTAGGGTAATTTGGTTTTATCCCGCCTTTATCCTCCTAGTACGTCAGTGGTTTTCTAGAGTTTTATAGTAAAACGGTAGGCATTTTTTCTGGTAGTTTGGGATCTAAGGAAAGGGGTGCCTGTAATGATCATCTCCCACGAGGAAAAAGTAAAGGGACAAGAATTGGCCGGGGATAATTTGTCTAATGTGGTTAAGAAGGTTTTAGTTTCACCCCAAGGAGGTTGGGATGGTTGGGTCATGCGGCTATTTGAATTGGGGGAAAAAGGTTACACCCCCCGGCATAAGCATCCTTGGCCTCACATCAACTATGTGACAGAGGGGGAAGGTATACTGCACCTAGAGGGGTTGGAACACTCCATGACTAAAGGCTCCTTTGCCTTTCTACCTTCTAATTCTGAACATCAATTCCGGAACACAGGCCGGGGAAAATTATCCTTTATCTGTATCGTTCCGGAAGAGGGGGATGTTTAGCCTTAATAATTAAATCCTAGGGGGATTTAAGCTACAAATAATGAATTGGGAGAAGAAGACAAATAATTGTGAGGTATATGCAAATGAATAAAACCAAGCCGGAAACAGCAATGCGGGAATTAACTATGATTCTAATGTACCTGTCAAGATTTAATGACCGCAACCGTTTTGGGCCGGAAATGGACAGGACTTGGAAGGGCTACGATTTTGAGGTTATTGATGAGTTAGACAAAGAAGGTAATATTATGCAGGGGAGCCATCGTTCTAAATCGGTCTACATTACTGACAAAGGCATGGAACTAGCACGGGCCCTTATGAATAAATACAACATATTGGATTGGGAGGCAAGAGATTGACAAAGTTATTCCATGGCTCTTTAGGGTGTAATGGGTTCAATTCCAATACATGATACTCATTTATTTAGAAAGATCGCGCCTATCATCTTTAGCTACTCTTATACGCAATTTTTCTTCTACTAGTTTGGTGTTGTCTTTCAAGGTGCCAGCTACTTCATCCACGTTTTGAACATTGCCACTAGGTTTGGTACGGGCGCTCCCAACCCGGTCCCGGCAATATCAGTCCCTTTCCCGCTGGGTCTGTTTGATTTTCCAACCTGCTTCTATCTTGCCCAGTAAATTTTCCAAATCTGTGCAAAAATCGTCCAGCTGCTGTGACTCTTTATCTAACCTAATATATAGGCCACCGTGTTTGGCATCGGCCAGGCCTTTATATTTCCCCTTTAGATTTTTGAATTCATCCTCAGCTGCTTCGATAGCCCTGGGTTGGAAAAAAACCCGCACACTATTGGGCCAACTTTCATCCAAATATAAACTCAAATAAACCCTATATGTGGGCCTTCCTTCTTCCGTTTTTTCCAGAAAAGAAAAACTCCTGCCGGTTTTCCCGGGCCACTCATAGCCGGAAGTTAGTGTATTCCTAATTAGTTCCGTTATCCTAGCTAAAATCTCTATGGCCTGAATTTTTTCCGCAAGGCGTCTGAGGCTTTCCTCGTTGGTTTCCTTTGTATAGGAATATTTTTGGGCTGCATCCTTTTCCTGTAGCTCAATTTCAACCTGTTTAGCTAAAAACACTTCTTGTCCCTTTCTAAAGGCATAAAAGGTTATTAGGGAAATATCTAGACCGTTTTTGGAAAGATAGTTCACCATACGCCGGGTTCTATTGTCGGCTCCAAGGCCAACTAAAACCATTT
>JAAYTH010000134.1 GCA_012523785.1 Bacillota bacterium
GAGGGCACAGATGTACATGATCTGATCCCCATCGACCACTTGGCCCCTCTCATCGACGGCCAATACCCGATCGGCATCCCCATCATGGGCAAAACCCATATGGGCCCCATGCTCCAGGACGGCTTTTCGCAATGACTCTGGATGGGTAGAACCACAGTTCTCATTGATATTCAGGCCATCGGGGCGATTAAAAATGGGGATTACCTCTGCCCCCAGGCGGCGAAAAATCTCCGGTGATATATGGAAAGCCGCACCATGGGCACAGTCTATCACCACCCGCAGGCCATCAAGTCTAGTGGAAAATATACTGGCCAAATAGTCAAGATACTCCTCTTCAGCATCTTCGGCTCGATACAATCTACCCAGCTTGTCACCCAGGGGGCGGGGAAGTTCTTTTCTGTACAAATAGGCTTCGATTTCATCTTCTACTGCATCGGGAAGTTTAAAGCCTGAGGAGGAGAAAAACTTGATCCCATTATCTGGCATAGGGTTGTGGGAAGCGGATATAACTACACCAGCGCCAACGGCAAATTTGCGGACCAAATAGGCCACGGCAGGTGTGGGCACCACACCCACTTGATAGACATCGGCACCCACCGACAGCATCCCGGCCGTGAGGGCCGCCTCCAACATCTCGCCAGATATGCGGGGGTCCCGCCCTACTATAACCTGGGGATTATTTACTTTGCCAGTTAATATATGTGCCCCGGCCCGGCCCAAATGAAAGGCCAATTCCGGTGTCAGTTCCCGATTTGCTACTCCACGAACACCATCAGTACCAAAGAGCCTGCCCATATGTACTTATACCCCTTTCCCTCTACTATAAGGTATGCAAGATAATCAGAAAGTGAACTCTTTTTCTCCTAACCTCTGGAGGCTTCCGTAATGGTAACTGTCACTTCCTCCGGGTCAACTGCTATCCTTTGTATCCCGAAGGGAAGTTCCAGCCGGACTTTAAGGCGGTGTTGGCCCACTCCTAAATTATTCGTGTCGACAAAGGCCGTTATATCTCTAGGCTGCAGAGAATTGATCTGATTTGAGGAGCCAAAGATGGTAACATCAATAATCCCGCTGTCTAACTCTGCCGCTAAGCCCTCCTCCAGATTATTTATTTTAATAGGGACCTCCCTTACCTTCCTTTCCCCTGTTTTCTCGCTGACCATGACTGTCACCCGCACCCGGTTAAAGGGCAGCTGGATCTCATTGGGAACAAGTAAACGAGGCTCTAAAATAATATCGGCGGTGGCCCCTTCAATATCAATGGGAACAGTCTCCAGCTGGGACATCTGATCCAATACTTCCAGGGGTGCATATACCCTTAATTCAGTTGGAACAACAACTACTTCATCAACTTGATAACCCTCGGCTGCCTCTCCAGTAATGTGGGGTTTAATTTCTAATATTTTACTGGGTAATTCCACCACTGGAATCTTAATTTCCACCACCTCGGGCCGAATTATCACATCTTCATTCAGGACACTGCCCTGCCTGCTCAGGGCCTGAAGGAGAACAACCTCTTGTATGTCATTTACCGCCTCCGATATATCTAGGCGGGCCACCACCCGGGCGATTTCTTCCACTATGCTCCGGGGGCCCTCCACTATCACTTGGGCCGGGGTAAAATGTTTTTCCCCCAAGGCATGGCCCTCGGCTGGTTCTCCCTTCAGGGATAGCTGGATTTCCCGCTGTTCTTGAATTATCCCCTCTGTTTGCACCAAAATATGGGCCGGGATTATTTCCATCACCTTTATCCCAGCCGGTTGACGCCCTACCCGCACTTCTATCTCATTCTCTCCCTCCCCAACCCCCGACAAACTGGCATAGACCTCCAGCTCCTCGGCCCCAACCTCAAAGATATCATTGCGCCGCCCCCGCAGGCGAAGGGACACAGGATCTACTTCTTCGATTATCACCATATCCGCCGGTAGCCCCCGGAGTTGAGGCTGAAGGGTAATGGTACGATCTATTTCCGGATTTTGCTCATTTACCACTGAAAGCCAAAGAAAAAAGGCCAGGACCAGGGATATAAAGCGGGCCACTACATGTTTTTCCAATAGCTTATCCATCTTTAACCCTCCAGTGCAGTAAGTTGGAGAGGTTGAGGGGTTCTTTTTTATAAGTGTCTTCCAAAAACTCCTTTAGGCTGGTTTCATCCAAATGGCGGCGCATATTTCCTTCCTGGGCCACGGAAATAGTCCCGGTTTCCTCTGAGACCACAATGCTGATGGCATCGGATTGTTCTGAAATACCGATGGCAGCCCGGTGTCTGGTTCCTAATTCTTGGGATAGCTCGGGATTTTCCGAAAGGGGAAGAAAGCAGCCGGCAGCCAGCACCCGATCTCCCCGGATGATAACTGCGCCATCGTGAAGGGGGGTATTGGGGACAAAGATGTTGACCAAGAATTCAGCGGAGACAATTCCGTCCACCTTAATCCCCGATTCCAAAACATCCTTCAGGCCAGTTTGGCGCTCCATAACCAGCAGAGCCCCATCCTTATTCCGGCTCAAAACCTGGACGGCCCTGACCACCTCAGCAATTATTTCTTCCCAATCCTCTTCTCCCAAAATAGGCGTAGTGCGGGCAAATAAGCGCCCCCGCCCAATCTGTTCCAGGGCCCGCCGCAGCTCCGGCTGGAAGATGATGGGGATAGCGATGAGGCCAACGGTCATAAACTTATCCAAGAGCCAGTAAGTGGCCACCAAACCCAGGCGACGGCTGAAATAAGTAACCACTAGCAGTACCGCCAGCCCCTTTATCAGCTGCACAGCCCTGGTCCCCCGGATGAGCATGATCAGCTTGTAGATAACAAAGGCAATAATAAGAATATCGGCTATGTCTATAAGACGTATATATCTAAGTTGTGTTAGCATCGCAATTCATCCTTCTTCTATCCCGAATAGTCTACACCCTTATCATAGCAGATAATAACATCTTGGTCTTTGGTATTCTCCCCAGATATCCCTTATAATTTCGCTAAGATGGCCTCTAATACCTGCCCCTGCCAAATCTTTCTCCCTAATAATATAAAGATAGGACAATGGAAAAATATCCCCCGGTAACAAAAAAAGTAACAACAGAATAGGATAAAAGCAGAATTGCCGCCGGGTAGTCAAAAAACTGCCTAAAAGGCGGCATCCGCAGATACTAATCCACACTGCGGTAATCATGCTGAAGGGGGAATGATGAATGAAAAAAGTCTCTATAATTTTGGTTTTACTATTACTGCTAGGACTTCTGTTTACGGGCAGCGGCTGCACTAGCCAAACCCAGGTTCCGGAGGAAGGCGAAGGGGAGCTAATTAAACTCCGCCTTTCGGAGGTAATCCGCTCCATGTTTTATGCCCCCCAATATGTGGCCATCAGTAAAGGTTTCTTCCGGGATGAGGGCCTAGACATTACCCTGGGTACAGCCTGGGGTGCCGACATGGGGGCGGCAGCATTAATCTCCAAAACAGCTGATGTGGCTCTTTTCGGCCCAGAGGCAGCCATCTATATCTGCGCCCAAGGAGCGGAAAATCCCATTATAGCCTTTGCCCAGCTCACCTCTAAGGATGGTTCTTTCTTGGTGGGGCGGGAACCAGAACCGGACTTTGAGTGGGAAAATGTCAAGGGTAAGGTTATCATCGGCGGCCGTAAAGGCGGTGTACCCCAGATGACCCTGGAGTATGCCCTAAAAAAGAACGGTATTGAACCCTTTGTCGATGTTGATATCATCCAAAATATCCACCTGTCGGCAACGGCCGGTGCCTTCAGCGGTGGTACCGGCGATTATGTCCAGTTATGGCAGCCCGGCCCGGCTGTTTTGGAAGACGAGGGGGTTGGTTATACCGTTGCTTCCCTAGGGGCAGCGACTGGACTGTGCCCCAACACAGTTTTTCACGCCACTGAAAACTTTATAGAGGAGAATCCGGAAATTATCAAGAAATTCACCACCGCCGTTTACAAAGCCATGCTGTGGGTGGAAGAAAACCCGGCGCCGGAAGTAGCCGATGCCATCGAGATGTTTTTCCCCGATACCGGACATGAGATCATCACCAAAACCATCGAAGTATACAAGGGTCTAGACATCTGGGCTCCAAACCCCATCTTGCAAAAAGAATCCCTGGATCGCCTCCAGGATATTATGATCTTGGCCGGAGAATTGGAGGAAAAGGTCCCTTATGAAAAGGTAGTAAATACCACCTTTGCCCAAGAGGTAATGTCCGCACCCTAAAAATTGTCCTAGGAGAGGGTTCTAGTGGCCTTCATTCCCAAAGTGCAAATAGAAAAAGTAAATATAAAATATCAAACCCTAGATGGGGAAACAAATGCCCTGGAGGACATTTCCCTATCCATCCGGGAAGGAGAATTTGTCAGTATTGTCGGTCCCAGTGGTTGTGGCAAGAGCACACTCCTTTCCCTTATCTCCGGCCTCCTAAAACCCACCTCGGGGCAGGTTTTAATTGACGGTAAGCCCCCCCAAGGTAGCAGCCAAAAACTAGGTTATATGCTGCAGCAAGATTATCTGTTTGAGTGGCGCACCGTCTATAAAAATATCATGTTGGGGCTGGAAATTCAAGGGAAAAATAAGCATTCTGTAAAAAATAAGGTTCACAATTTATTGAAACAATATGGCCTGTGGAGTTTTCGGCATTATTACCCCCACCAGCTCTCCGGCGGTATGCGCCAGCGGGTGGCCCTCATCAGGACCTTGGCTGTAGATCCGGAAATCCTCCTTCTGGATGAACCCTTCGCTGCCCTGGATTATCAGACCCGCTTGACCCTGGAGGATGAGGTCGCCACCATCCTGAAAAGAGCGAATAAAACAGTTATCCTGGTTACCCACGATATTTCCGAAGCGGTGGCCATGTCTGATCGGGTAATAGTCATCAGTAAACGCCCTGGCCGGGTGAAGGCAGATTTCAAAATAGAATATGCCGCCGGTAGGCTAGCTCCCTTTGAAACCCGCAAGGCCCCGGAATTTCGCAATTACTTTAACTGTATCTGGAAGGAGTTGGATATCCATGTGGAAGGAACACCTAGTGGCTAAACTCAAGCAACACCTGGGCAAGGGGGGCGTTACCCCAGAGCACGCCCATTATCTGGCACAAATTCGCCTGGGCAAATTGGCTGTTTGGGCAACCCAACTTACCCTCTTAATAGCCTTGATTCTCTTCTGGGAAGTAGGGGCCAATATGCGCCTCATCGACCCCTTTATCACCAGCCAGCCTTCATCCATCTACCACACCTTCCTACGCATGGCCAAGGATAGTAGTATTTTCCTGCACACGGGGATTACAGTCCTGGAAACAACCCTGAGTTTCATCATCGGGACCATCGCCGGCAGCCTTATTGCAGTTTTCCTCTGGTGGTCCGACTTCTTCTCCCGGGTTTTAGATCCCTATATCGTTATCCTTAACAGTACGCCCAAGATCGCCCTGGGACCCCTTTTTATCGTCTTTTTGGGTGATGGTATGAAATCAATCATCACCATGGCCCTGACTATCTCCATTATTGTTACCATTGTCATGGTCTATACCGGTTTTAGGGAAGTAGATCCCAATAAGATCAAGTTGATTCGCACCTTCGGGGCCAACAAACTGCAAATACTGCAGAAGGTGGTCCTTCCGGCCAGCGTGCCCACCATGATGGCAGCTTTAAAGGTTAATGTGGGCATGTCCTTTGTGGGGGTCATCGTGGGTGAGTTCCTCGTTGCCAGAGCTGGCCTGGGCTATTTAATTGTCTACGGCCAGCAGGTTTTTCAGCTCCACCTGGCCATGACCAGTGTGGTGGTCCTCATCATCACAGCCGCTGTCCTCTATCAGCTGGTTGCCTGCTTGGAAAACCGTTTCCTGCGTTGGAAGGAATGAGTAGGGCTGCGCCTGTGGCAGCAAAAAGCGCCCTCAGCGGGCGCTTTTTGCTAACTAGCTAAATTGCTAAAATTCCCATTTAGCACCGGGCTCCAGGGCAATCACCTTAACTTCCGGGGTCCTTTCGCCAACCAATTGGGTAAATTCATCTGCATCCTGAACCAGTGCTGGGAAGGTACCATAGTGCATGGGAATAACAAGCTGGGGAGATAGCAACTCTACCGCCATGGCCGCCTGGTGGGGATCCATGGTGAAGACACTGCCAATGGGCAGTAGGGCCACATCAATATCGTATAATTCCCCCAGTAATTCCATGTCGCCAAATATCCCGGTATCACCGGCATGGTAAATAACCGTCCCCTCCGGCAGGGTTAAAATATAACCGACGGGTGTACCCTGGGCGGCGGAATGAAAGGCCTGGGTCATGGTCACCACCACCCCGGCAGCCTCTAGACTGCCACCGATATTCATACCCACTAGTTTTTCCGTCGGGACCCCGGCTTCCTCCAACTGTCCTATCAGCTCCGGTTGACCCGCCGCCACGGCCCCCCCTTCCTCTAGGAGTGCAGCCGCATCCCCCAGATGATCATGATGATCATGGGTGACCAATACCAAATCCGCCGGTTCCAGGTCCTCCTTTGCCACCGGACAGCTGGGGTTTCCCTCCAGCCAAGGATCAATGTAAATGTGCTGCCCCTGGGCCGTAGTAATTTGAAAGGCAGCATGTCCCAACCATTTGATTTTCGCCATTATATACACCTCCACTTCTAGTCTTCTTAAACAATATTATACCCCACAGGGGGGAAATCCTCCTTTAGAGGATACTATTGCCAGCCTTTTCGCCTGGGCCCCCAACTGGTCCGGACCTAACCTCTAGGCGGTGACAATATTTCCTGGTTTAAGATTGAATTCATCTCTTCTAGCAGATCTTCCCCCCGCAATAAAAGGCCCAGGAGGGCTTTTTGTACAGGCAGCCTATTATAGGCCTGGACAAAAACTGCCGAATTGGGGCCATCCAGTACAGCATCGGTAACCTCTTGCCCCCGGTTAGCCGGTAGGCAGTGGAGGAAAATAACATCTGGTTTAGCCAGGGATAAAAGGCTACTGTTGACCTGGTAGGCTGCCAAGTCCCGCAGCCGCTCTTTCCCTTCCGCCTCTCGCCCCATGCTGACCCAGACATCAGTATATACCGCATCGGCATCGGCCACTGCCCCGGCGGGATCTGTCCCTAGCTTAACGGTGGAACCGGAGATCCGGGCTGTATTTTGGGCCAGGGCCATTACTTCTGAATCGGGTTCATAGCCCCGGGGGGTGGCAATATGGATGTTGACACCTAATTTAGCCGCCCCCAAAAGGAGGGAATGGGTGACATTATTGTTGCCATCACCCACATAGGCTAACTTTAACCCCTCCAGCCGTCCCTTCTTTACTAAAAGGGTATAAAAATCCGCCAGGGCCTGACAAGGATGATATTTATCAGTAAGTCCATTGATGACCGGAATCCGGGCCTGGCTAGTCATTTCTTCTAGTTCCCAATGGTTGTGGGTTCTAACCATGATGGCATCTAGATAAGCCGACAAGACCCGGGCTGTGTCGCCCATGGTCTCACCCCGGGCTAGGTGCAACTCCTCTCCCCTTAAGCAAATCCCATGACCGCCCAACTGGTATATGGCAGTTTCAAAGGATACCCGGGTCCGGGTGGAGTTTTTCAAAAACACCATCCCCAGGACCTTACCCCGCATAGGCCGGAATGTTTTACCTTTCGCCGCTATCCTCTCCAGCCCCCGGGTGGTTTCAAAAATTAACATCAGTTCCGATTTATTGTAATCCTGAAAACTCAGTAGGTGACGCCCTTTAAGACCCAACATCCTCACCCCCACGAAGATTCTCTGTATAATTATACGCTACCGTGGCTAATAATGCAACAATAAATCCCAAGCCTGCTCGGGATTTATTTACCCACTTAATATCCTAAACCGGGGAGGAATACATGGGCAATGGAAGAATATTTAATAGTGCGCTTTATCCCCCCCACAATGCCTAGTAATAACAACTATAATACAATGTTTAGACCGTCATCTGTAAACAAATACTAGGGAGGGTTTTATCCATGCTTTACATCAAAAGCAAGAATTCCACCGATCCCCATTTCAATCTGGCCATGGAAGAATATATACTGAAATATTTAAACCTAGCCGAAGAATACCTGCTCCTATGGCAGAATGAACCAGCCATTATTATTGGCCGGCACCAAAATACATTAGAAGAAGTCAATATGGATTATACCCGGGAAAATAACATCCATGTAGTACGCCGATTATCGGGGGGAGGAGCAGTATATCATGACCTGGGCAACCTTAACTTCACCTTTATAAGGAGGGCCATTAGGAGTGAATTGTTGGATCTCAAGAGCTTTACCCAACCGGTTATCCATGCTTTAAAGAAACTGGGGGTAAATGCCGAGGTAAGTGGCCGCAATGATCTCACTATTGAGGGGAAAAAGTTCTCCGGCAATGCCCAATACCTTTATAAAAACAACATCCTCCACCATGGAACCCTGTTGTTTGATTCTGATCTATCAGAGTTAAACAAAGCCCTGCGGGTACAGGCGGATAAGATTGAATCAAAGGGTATTAAGTCCGTGCGCAGCCGGGTTACCAACATTCGGGAACATATCAAGGGCGATCAAGATACAAATATAAACGAGTTTACAGCCCTCCTAAGGGACGCCGTGGCTGAAGTCCAGGGGGAAAACTTTGCCGAGTATACCCTAGGAGAGAAAGATTATGAAGGGATAAGGGCCCTTATGCAGGAGCGATACCTTACCTGGCAATGGAATTACGGCCAATCCCCCGCCTTTAACATTAAAAACTCCCGCCGCTTTGCCCGGGGAAAGGTAGAAACACTATTGGAAATAAAAGAGGGGTTAATAGCCAACTGTAAAATCTATGGAGATTTTTTGGGCTTGGTATCCCTTCATGATTTTGAGGAGGGAATCAAGGGAATAAGATATGAAGAAAAGGATATCGACACCTTCCTGCAAGGTCAAGATATGAAGAAACTCTTTGGCGGCATTGAAAGAAGGGAACTGTTAAGCTGCTTGTTGGGTCGTTGAAAATATTAACAGGTAGACCCTTATATATAGTAAGTTAAAAAGTTAAATGTGATACCATAATTTGTATCAGAAGATATTACCCTTCAACTGTCCTTTCGGCAGATAAAACAACATGTTTTAACAAAACCACTGGTGTAACGGTACCAATACCCCCGGGAACGGGGGTAATTGCACTGGCAAGGGGGTAAACGGCGTCGTAATCCACGTCCCCCCTAATTTTCCCCTCAGAATAATTAATCCCCACATCTATCACCACTGCCCCCGGCTTGATCATGTCCTTTACCACTAGGCCCCGATGCCCTGCCGCCGCCACTAGGATATCCGCCTGGCGGCAGACGGCGGATAGATCAGTGGTGTGGGAGTGGCATATGTTCACAGTGGCATTTCCCTTCAATAAGAGCATAGCCAAGGGCTTGCCCACTACCATGCTGCGGCCAATAACTACTGCTTGCCGCCCCTGGACAGGGATGTCATAGTGCTTTAAAATTTCCATCACCGCCTGGGGGGTAGCCGGGGGAAAGGCCCTGGCGTCTCCAGCCATAAATCGTCCCACATTTATAAGGCCAAAGCAATCCACATCCTTTTCCGGCCGGAGGACATCGCCTAGGCTGTCTTCTTTAATCCGGGGAGGTAGGGGCCGCATGATAACAACCCCATGCACCTTTGGTTCCTGATTCAAGGCTTCCAAATGCTCTTTCAAATTTACTTGTTTTGTATCCGGGGGAAAGTGTTCTAGGCGAACATTGACCCCTAGGGCCCTGCCAGCCTTTTTAATACCTTTGATATAAGACTCTGCAGAGGCATCATCGCCAATAAAAACGATAGCCAGCTGTGGATCTATTCCCCTTGCTTTTAAATCCAGAATGCGCGGGCTCAGGTTTTTGTGCATCTCCGAGGCGACTTCCTTCCCCCCCAATATTTTTGTTGCCAATCCATTCACCCTTTCGCAGTATTTGTGCTAATATGCCAGGACCCTTTACAACCACCTCATATAAACATTATACTGTCTGCAGCTAGTAAATCCAAAAAAAGAGAGCTTCGGCTCCCTAGAAGTCTGTGGGTAAATTTTCAAGATGCTAAAGATATAAAAAGGCATGGATATTATTGGCTGGCCGTTCTTGTGGGCAATGCCCTAGGGGGATTTACTGATTTCCTTCTTTCTGTATGATGTAAAGAACCTTTGGGTAACCGATGGAATGATAAGAAATTGCAGAATAATACCCGGCAGGCCGGTGACTATTGCCCCCTGTATAAAGGGCAAGGGCTTGAGGGGCAAATTGAAAAGGGGTGCCATTACCGCCACCGTCAAACCCGCAGCTAGGCGACCCAAAATCATGGCCCCCAGGAGGGATGTCCAGATGTTTAGGGAATAGCGATTAAAAAGGTAGCCCATGGCTATTCCGTAAACCGCCAATTCCACTACCATTATCGGCAGCATGGGAACGGGACTTAGGGGAGGCATACCTGTCAATAGGTGGCTTAATATCGGACAGAGGATCCCCACCAGGGCCGCCAAACCCGGCCCGAGAATTATTCCTGCAAAAAGGACAGGAATATGCATGGGTAAAAAAATAGTCCCCCCCACCCCGGTCATGTGAAATATGGTCGGTATTATAACACCCAATGCCACGAGAAAACTTCCGCTGACCAATGGTTTAACATCCATAAGCTATCTGCTCCTTTTCCTCCACCAATAAAAAAACCTCCAGGTCCATACCTTCCGGCTTTCAAACCGAAATAAGACCTTCGAGGTCATTTAGCGGGGAGTTTGTTATTTTAAATTACACCACTGGCCTTCGGGCCTTAGCTCCCAACCCTTTCCAGGATTGCGTTCAAGGGATGCATCCCTCGAACCTTTAATCTACTAAGAATTGCCGCCGAACCCGTTCCACCACTTCCTTTAACAAA
>JAAYTH010000016.1 GCA_012523785.1 Bacillota bacterium
AGATGGTAATGCCCGGGGATAACATTACCATGGAAATAAATCTCATCACCCCCATCGCCATCGAGGAGGGCCTGCGCTTTGCCATTCGGGAAGGTGGCCGCACCGTGGGGGCCGGGGTAGTATCGGAAATTCTTGCCTAGGGACGGTTGCGAGGGGAGGGCACTGTTGCTTTACCCGGCGTATTGCCTTCCCCTTCTTTTACTGTATATTTGGTTTCCTGCGATGAGGTGAGAGGTTGCCGACCAAGTGGTTGGGTAATTTTCACTGAGAAGGTCCGTGATAACCGGGCGCAAAGGAGGTTTAAAATGTCACAGCAAAAAATTCGCATTAGGCTGAAGGCTTATGACCACAGCATTTTGGATCAATCGGCGGAAAAGATTGTGGAAACAGCAAAGCGGACGGGGGCGCGGGTTTCTGGCCCTATTCCATTGCCGACCCATAAGAGTATTTACACTGTTCTTAGGGCTCCCCATATGTATAAGGATGCCCGGGAGCAGTTTGAAATGAGGGTGCACAAACGTCTTATTGATATTTTGGATCCCACCCCTAAGACGGTGGAATCATTGATGCACATGGATCTACCGGCCGGAGTAAATGTTGAAATTAAACTCTAGAAACGGTTTACCTGTGCAGGCCTCAATTGCGGTTGTTAGGAGGTGGCAAGGGATGATAAAAGGTATTTTGGGGAGAAAATTGGGTATGACCCAAATATTTGCGGAAGATGGGACGGTAGTTCCTGTCACTGTGTTGGAGGCAGGCCCCTGCACTGTTGTGCAAAAGAAAACTGTGGAAACTGATGGTTATAGTTCTATCCAAGTGGGTTTTGGCGAGGCAGCCCAAAGGAAGGTAAACAAGCCGCGACGGGGCCATTTTGCCCAAGCCGGGCTAGAGCCGAAATTGCACCTGTGTGAATTTAGGACTAATAACCCGGGGAAGTATGAGGTGGGCCAGGAAATTAAGGCCGATGTCTTTGCTCCCGGTGATAAGGTGAATGTCAGTGGTATTTCCCGGGGGAAGGGTTTTGCTGGTTCTATAAAAAAATGGGGCTTTAGGCGGGGACCTATGACCCATGGCTCTAGATATCGCCGTGGCACGGGTTCTTTGATGACCTCGGCCATGACCCGGGTGTTCCCGGGGAGAAAAATGCCGGGGCGAATGGGCGGGAAGCGAATTACCACCAGGAATTTGGAGGTAGTCCAGGTTGACCCGGAAAAAAATCTACTTTTGGTCAAGGGGTCTGTGCCCGGGGCCAAGGGGGCTCTTATAACCATAAAGGGTGTGGCTAATTAGGGCCGAGTCCCTGCTTGCTGAAGGAGAGGGGAAAGGAGGAGGGGTCATGCCAAAGACAGCCCTATACAATACTGAAGGACAACAGATTGGCGAAATTGAATTAGCCGATACTGTTTTTGGTGTTGAGATAAAAGAAGGGGCAATTAAACAAGTTGTAACTGCGCAGTTGGCCAATCGCCGCCGTGGTACGGCCAGCACCAAGAGCCGGGGTGAGGTTCGGGGCGGTGGAAGAAAACCATGGCGGCAGAAGGGTACCGGGCGAGCCCGCCACGGCTCCATTAGATCACCCATATGGCGCGGTGGAGCCATTACCTTTGGACCTAAACCCAGGGATTACACCATTAGGGTTCCTAAAAAGGTTAGGCGTTTGGCCCTTAGGTCAGCCCTAACTGCCAAGGTCGCTGCGGGAAAGTTGCTAGTGGTGG
>JAAYTH010000135.1 GCA_012523785.1 Bacillota bacterium
AGGCGGATCAAGGCAGATATTCCGACAAGATTTATCTTTAATATTGTGATATTTGCCCTGGTAATCGCCCAAACGGTCCTCTTTTTCTTTAAATCTACATTGCCCGCCGGTGGTCTGCTTAGTCTACTACTGGTACTGTGGGGCCTGGATATGGCCTATGGCTATGGGGAAGGGAGTTATTAGTTTGTTTGCTGGACAACTTTTTGCTCTATTATCTCCTGCTGAACGGGCAAAGCATTAAGGTGAGTGATATTTCACTAAACTTGTCAAAGGCCTGCCGGTGTGGTATACTTGAAATTGTCCAAGGGCACGTTTTGTAATGCTGATACATGTTTTGCCGGAAAGAGTGGGTAACGGGCCCACTCTTTCGTATTAATTCCCACCTTAGCCCCCGATTAAGACGGATGGGGCCTGGTTTAGGGTCATGCTGTTCCCGAATAAGTGATTAAGTACTTTGGCACAATAATTTGAAATACTGAGCTTATGGGGGGGAGTTTATTGAGCCCACGTCTCGATGATAGGGTTGTGAAACTGGCAGAACCAATTGTGGCCCAATGGGGATTGGAACTGGTTGATATACAGTATCGAAAAGAAGGCCCCCATTGGTATCTGCGGGTGTTTATAGACAAAGAGGGTGGGGTGGGTTTAGAGGATTGCCAGCGGGTGAGTGAGGGTTTGGGCGGGATCTTGGATAGGTCTGATCCTATTCCCCATAATTATATTCTAGAGGTGTCTTCACCGGGGCTTGAAAGACCACTGAAAAAAAAGAAGGATTTCATTCGTTTCCAGGGCCATGAAATCAAGGTGAGGACCTATGCCCCCATTGATGGAAGGAGAAATTTCCGGGGCCAACTGCAAGGAGTAATGGATGAGTTCGTTGTTATGGAAGTTGACAAGAAGAGTTATTCTATCCCCATGGAGAAGATTGCTAAAGCCCAACTGGTGGTGGAATTTTGACAATAAAACCATGTATAATATTGGGGGAGTGGGTATGCCTAGAGGAGGGTCTGGGGGATGAATAGTGATTTTCTGGAGGCATTAAATGATCTGGAAAAGGAAAAGGGGATTGAGAAGGAAATTCTCCTGGAAGCAATTGAGGCTGCGCTTATTTCTGCTTATCGTCGCGACTATGGTGGTTCTGCCAACAATGTCCGGGTAGAAATTGACCGCTTATCGGGGGATGTGCGGGTTTATTCCCGGAAAACTGTGGTGGAAGAGGTGGAAGATGCTAATACCGAAATTTCCCTTGAGCAGGCAAGGGAAATTGATCTGGCACATGGGATAAATGATGTAATTGAAAGGGAGGTCACCCCTAAGGAGTTTGGGCGGATTGCAGCCCAAACCGCCAAGCAGGTAGTTGTCCAGCGAATCCGGGAGGCGGAAAGAAGTATATTGTATGAAGAATTTGCCGATCGAGAAGGTGATATCCTAACCGGCATTGTGCAGCGCCATCAAGGTAGAAGTGTTGTTATTGATTTGGGTAAGGCAGAGGGTATTTTGGCCCCTATGGAACAGATGCCCAATGAAACATACCGGCAGAATGAAAGGTTAAAGGTTTACATTGTGCAGGTTAACAAGACAACCAAAGGCCCTCAGATAATATTATCCCGTACCCATCCCGGTTTATTAAAGAGGATTTTTGAACTGGAGGTACCCGAGATTCATGATGGGACAGTGGAAGTCAAGGGTATTGCCCGGGAGGCTGGCTTTCGATCCAAAATGGCAGTATCATCCCGGGACGAGAATGTCGATGCCGTTGGTTCTTGTGTCGGGCCCCGGGGGATGAGGGTACAAAGTGCGGTAAGTGAACTGAAGGGTGAAAAGGTTGATATTGTAAAATTTGATCCTGAACCCTCCCAATATATAGCCAATGCCCTAAGCCCGGCCAAGGTACTGGCTGTTCAGCTGGATGAGGAGACAAGGGTCGCCCGGGTTGTGGTACCGGACCGCCAACTATCCCTGGCCATTGGCAAGGAAGGGCAAAATGCCCGTTTGGCTGCGAAATTGACGGGGTGGAAGATCGACATCAGGAGCGAAAGCCAGGTATTGGCTGCGGAAGGAGGGGGGAACCATGAGGAGGAAACGGGTGCCCCAGAGGATGTGTGTGGGCTGCCAGCAGATGAAACCCAAGCGGGAGCTGATCAGAATAGTCAGGACACCGGAGGAGGAAATTCACATTGACCCGACGGGAAAACGCTCCGGCCGCGGTGCCTATATTTGTCCCCGGCGGGAATGTCTCGAGCAGGCCTTAAAACAAAAAGCCCTGGGCCGGGCCCTTAAAACAGTTATTCCCCTAGAAATTGTAGAATCATTACAAGAGGAATTGGCGGAAGATGGGAGGACTTAGCCTGCTGGGTTTGGCCCAAAGGGCTGGGAAGGTTGTTTCTGGCCAGTTTGCCTGTGGGCAGGCAATACAGAGGGGGCGGGCCCACCTGGTATTGATCGCCACCGATGCGGCGGCAAATACCAAGGAACGTTATATTAAACTATGCCGCCGGAAGGGTATTTCCTATCGAGTATGGAACCTGAAGGAGGAGATGGGCTTCATTATTGGAAAGACACAGCGGGCCGTTGTAGCCATTATAGATGAAAATTTTGCCAGTGCATTAGCTGAAAAAATTAATGAAACATCTGTGCCCTAGGGGAGATAGATGGGGGAAGACTTGTGGAGGTGAGGGCTATTGCCAAAAAAGAGGATAAGGGTATATGAAGTGGCCAGGGAGCTGGGGGTTGGTAGTAGGGATATTATTGAACTGCTGCAGGAACTTGGCTTTAGCGTTAAAAGCCATATGAGCACAATTAGCAAGGAGGAGGCCAGCCAGTTGGCCGGGCTTTTGGATGAAGCTTCAACTGCGCCTGCAAAAGTGGTGGAACTGGAGAAGGAGGATAAACCCCGGATCCCGGCGGACGAAAGGCCTGAAAAAAGAATTGTTAAAGAGAAAAAAGCAAAGGCGAAGGAAAAAGCTCCTAGTGTGATAGAATTACCGGAGATTCTTACGGTAAGGGATTTGGCGGGAAAGCTGGGTCAGCCGCCGAAGAATATGGTAAAAAAACTGGTGGATATGGGTATAATGGCGGCCCTAAATCAGGAAATAGAATATGAAACGGCCCATGTGGTGGCCAAGAAGCTGGGCATCCAGACAAGGCCCAGTCAGCCCCGGCGGGAGGAGAGGGTTGTTGTCGAGGTTGAGGAGGATGATCCGGAATCATTATTGCCCCGGCCGCCGGTAGTTACTGTCATGGGACATGTGGACCACGGCAAAACCTCCCTTTTGGATGCTATACGGGAAACGGAAGTAACGGCAAAGGAAGCCGGGGGGATAACTCAGCACATAGGGGCTTCGGTGGTAAAGTATCAGGGGAAAGAGATTGTTTTTCTGGACACCCCCGGACATGAGGCCTTCACAACCATGCGGGCCCGGGGAGCCCAGGTAACGGATATTGCCGTTTTGGTTGTGGCGGCAGATGATGGGGTGATGCCCCAGACGGTGGAGGCAATAAACCATGCCCAAGCGGCCCATGTACCCATTATTGTTGCCCTTAACAAGATGGATAAGCCCAACATACAGCCGGATAGGGTTAAACAGCAGCTGACGGAACACGGCCTATTGGTTGAGGAATGGGGCGGGGATACTGTCTGTGTGCCTGTTTCTGCCCTGCGAAAGGAAGGCCTTAACGACTTGTTGGAGATGGTTTTGTTAGTAGCAGAGATGGCAGAGCTCAAGGCTAATCCGGCCCGCCCCGCCATGGGAATAGTTGTGGAGGCAAAGCTGGACAAAGGTAGGGGGCCGGTGGCTACAGTTCTCGTCCAAACGGGAACCCTACGGGTGGGTGATTCAGTAATTGCCGGTACTGCTTGGGGTAGGGTGCGGGCTATAATGAATGATAAAGGACAGACGGTTAAGGAAGCAGGGCCTTCCATACCAGTTGAGGTATGGGGGCTTTCTGAAGTTCCCCAGGCGGGGGATATAATGCAGGTTTTGGCTGACGATAGGGCAGTGCGGCAGCTGGGCAAGGAACGCCGGGATAAATTTAGGGAGCAGGAGCTGGCCAGGACGGCCCGGATAAGCCTCATGGGACTTTATGATCAGATTCGAGAAGGTGAATTAAAGGAATTAAATATTATCGTCAAAGCTGATGTGCAGGGTTCCGTCGAGGCCTTAAAACAATCTTTGGATAAACTGAGCGATGAAGAGGTCCGACTTAATATTATTCATGATGGTGCCGGGGCAATTACTGAAACTGACGTTATGTTGGCGGCAGCATCTAATGCCCTGATCATCGGATTCAATGTGCGGCCGGAACCTTCGGCCAAAAAGGAAGCCGAAAAGGAAAAGGTTGATATTCGTTTCTATCGTGTTATCTATGAAGTCTTGGATGACATGGAGGCGGCCATGAAGGGTATGTTGGAGCCTGAATACCAAGAGATAGCCTTGGGGCAGGCGGAGGTGCGGGCGACCTTTAGGGTCCCCAGGGCGGGCACCATTGCCGGCAGTTATGTCCAGGAGGGGAAGGTATTAAAGGGTGCCCAGGCACGCCTCATACGGGATGGTGCAGTAGTCTATGAAGGCAGGATTGAATCCCTAAGGCGGTTTAAAGAAGATGTCAGGGAAGTTGTCAGTGGTTATGAGTGTGGCATTGGTCTGCAGGATTTCAGCGATGTTAAAGAAGGGGATATTGTCGAAGTGTTTGCCCTGGAGGAAATACGCCCGGCCTAGGCAGCCTGCCCCATAACTACTGTGGCTTGTTTTCCGGCTGACAATTTGGGTTGAGGAAGTGGGGGTTAAGAATAATGGCAGGTGTTCGGAGGCAGCGGGTACGGGAGGCATATAAGCAGGAACTGGGTGAACTCATTCAACGGCGGTTAAAGGATCCGCGCATTGGTTTTGTAAGTGTGACTGATGTTGATATCTCTGGTGATTTACGCCAGGCAAAGGTATATGTGAGTGTTTTGGGTGATGAGGAATCTAAGGAGAAGACCATGGAAGCCTTGGAAGGTGCCCGGACCTTCCTTCGTATGGAGATGGGGAAGAGGGTGCGTCTTAGATACACACCGGAGCTATTCTTTTCCTTAGATGAATCCATTGAACGGGGGATACGCCTAAAAAATCTATTGGATAAACTTGGACAGGGGAATGGGGAGGAAAATGAGAGTAGGAAAGACGCTGGAGGAGAGGACGAAGGCAATTCAGGTGTGCCGGGATAAAGGGAACTTTTTATTATTATCCCATGTCAGCGCCGATGGAGATGCCATCGGATCTGTGCTGGCCCTGGGCCTTGCCCTAAAAAGAATGGGTAAGAATGTTGTAATGATAAACCCTGATGGTGTTCCCCTGATCTATCGTTTTCTTCCAGGTTGGGATAAAATCCGATCCCGGCGGGAAGAACTGTCAGAGGAAGAATTAGCCGCCGTGGAAGTAATTATAACCTTGGATACTGCCAACGAAGAACGTTTAGGCGACTGGTCCTGGGTTTTGGATGGGATTCCGGCCCTGGTGGTAAATATTGACCACCATTTGACCAATAGTAGGTATGGGCATATAAATTGGATTGAGAAGGCGAGCTCCACCGGGGAGATGGTGTTTCACTTATTATTGGAATTGGGCTGGGAAGTTACAGCTGATATTGCCCTCAGTATTTATACCGCCATTGTAACCGATACGGGAAGTTTTCGCTTTGATAATACCAGTAGTGAAACCCATCGACATGTGGCTGAATTATTGCAAAAGGGAATTAACCCGGCCCAGGTTACCGAATACATTTTTGCCTCCCGGCCGGTGGAGGCGGTGAGGCTTTTGGGCCGTGCCTTGGAGACTCTAGAACTTAGCGCCGATGGTAAAATTGCCTGGCTGACTGTAACTAATTCAATCTTGGAAAGGACCGGGGCGGCTCGGGAGAACATAAACGGGATTGTAAACTTTGCCCGGGAAATTGCCGGTGTCTATGTAGGAATTCTCTTTGAAGAGGCAGTGGACAATAAGGTGAAGGTCAGTCTACGTTCTGATTCCCGGGTGGATGTCAGCGAAATAGCCCAAAAATTTGGCGGCGGTGGCCATAGCCGGGCGGCGGGATGTCGTGTACAGGGTTCTTTAACCAGCGTTAAAAAGGCAGTGCTGGACACTGTTGCTG
>JAAYTH010000136.1 GCA_012523785.1 Bacillota bacterium
ATGCAGCAATATACCCGGGATTTGGTGTGGACGACTATCTCCTTCTGGACAGTGCAGAAAATGTGGTCGGGGTTTGGGAGAGCGATGAAAGCGACGGCGGATCCTTCGTCGACCCCCTTGATGGGACAGCATTTTTCAAAATAGAAGGCGGTATACTTGAAGGTACTACCTTAGCTGTAGAAGAAATCACCATCGGCGCCGGCGATGGTATTGATGTCTCCACCCAAAAGGCAGCCGATGCCGCCATCAAAACTATCCAAGAAGCCCTGGACACCGTCTCCACGGAGCGCTCCAAGTTGGGGGCAGTGCAAAATCGCCTGGAGCACACCATTGCCAACCTGGGTGTAGCCGCGGAGAACCTGACGGCGGCGGAATCCCGTATCCGGGATGTGGACATGGCCCAGGAGATCATGGAATTTACCAAGAATCAAATCTTGATTCAAGCTGGTACTGCCATGTTGGCCAATGCCAATGTGCGGCCCCAGTCGGTATTGCAGTTGTTAGGTTAGGTCTAGTTATATCTGGCCTCGCTACTAGTGCTCCTCCCGGAGGGGACTAGTGTTCCGGTTCCTTGAACAACGGGGTCCCCGCCCCTGGGGCCTCCATGCCCCAGGGGCGGCTCCAGACCTCCCTGTCTTTTGCCCCGCTGTTCTACAGAACCGTCACAAGTTCCCTTAACCGTTGGTCACAATATCGCTCTGCCAGATATGATAGCCCTGTAAGATGGGGCGGGTGGTCAATGACCGCCCCTACGGGAAGTGCAGTTTCCCCAGGGTAAAAGGTAGGGGCGACCAGTGGTCGCCCGCTGCCCCTAACCATTGAAGGTCACGGAAGGGTGAGGGCACCATTCCCTACGGTTTACCGAGAAATGCCGCGAAAATTTGTAGGGAACGACGCCCCCGTCCTTCCGGCAACCGGGGCGGGCGGTCAATGACCGCCCCTACAACTTAGTTTCCCCAAAATGTAAGGGCAAGTCCCCTTGGCAAAGCCGCTGACAGACCCAGAACAACCTAAGGGGCCGGTGGGGCACTTTGAAAACAACTCTGAGACATTCTGGAAAGCATATATTCAACTAAGTAGGGCCCTGTCTTTGCCAAGCCGGCGACTGAGCATGGCCGCCCCCCAGTTTTATGGGGTTACATTTCAAGGGCGGCCACGGTCGCGGAGTCCGGCGGTAAAGACAAGGGCCCGGAAAAATAATCATTCACTCCGTCTCCGGCTGTCGATAAGTGTTCCCCAGGCGGCTATACAAAACCACGGTTAAGTAGGACAAGTCCCCTTTGCCAAGCCGGTGACTGAGCATGGCCGCCCCCCCGTTTTGTGGGGTTACATTTCAAGGGCGGCTACGGTCGCGGAATCCGGCGGCAAAGGGGCTTGGCCCTACAATAACCAATAACACCAACCTCGAAAAGGGGGTTTGGGTAATAATGAAGATAAGCCCTGTAAGCAGTGAATATGATGTGACCCGTACCGTGGCCCCTTCTGACCCCATCCCCGGTATTGATAAGGCGGCTCCGGTAGAGGTGGAAAAAACCCAGGAGTATACCGAGGAGATGACCCGGGAATCCCTAGAAGCGGCCATCGAAGAGCTATCTCAAACCACCCACTATGTGGATAAAAGGCTTAAATTCTCTATCCACGAGGCCAGTGAAAGGATGCAGGTCTTTGTCATCGATAGTCAGAGCCAGGAGGTCATCAAGGAAATTCCCCCGGAGGAATTTTTGAATATTGTGGCCCACATCCGGGAGATGGTGGGGTTATTATTGGATGAACGTGTGTAATAATGCCCCGCCCCCTTGGTGGGGCTACTAGTATAAAAGGTGGTGGCAAAAGTTATGGCAGGATTTCAAATCGGTGGTATTGTTTCCGGCTTGGAGACGGATAAATTATTGCAGCAGCTCATGGCTCTAGAGCGTCAGCCGGTGGTGCGCCTGGAACAGAAACAGTTAGACTTGGAGCGCAAGGCCGATGCCTGGCGGGATGTCCGTTCCCGGCTGACCAGCCTCCTCAACCGGGTGGGGGAATTGCGGACGGCATCTACATATACAGGCATGAAGGCCAGCACCAGTAAAGAAGGGCTAGTGACAGTAGCTACCATGACCGGGGCAGAGGCGGCATCCTACGAATTAGTAGTAGAGCAACTGGCCGTAACCCAGCGGAACACCTCGGGCCGGCATGGGGATATAAAGGCTGCCTTAGGGTTAGAAGGTGACCTCATAATTGCAGATACTGCCGGAGGTAAAAGTTGGGAGCTAGGCCTAGAGGCGGGCGACAGCCTGACAACAGTGATGCAAAAGATCAATGCCTCCCAGGCCGGAGTGCGGGCCAGCCTAGTGGATGGCCATCTGATTATTACCGGGGAAGATTTGGGCAGTTTTACCTTGGCCGATGGCTCAGATGGGGATATTCTTTCGGAGTTGAAATTGACCGAGAATGAGGGCATGCAGGTGAGGGCTGCTCAAAAGGCCCAGGTCTTTATCGACGGGGTGAAAATTGAAAGTGACAGCAACACCCTCAAGGATGTCATTCCTGGCCTCAGCCTGCGCCTGACCGGGGAAGGGACCACCAGCGTTACTGTCAGCCAGGATACCGACCGGGCCTTGGCGGTGGTCAAGGGTTTTATTGAGCAGTACAATTCCACCTTTGATTTTATCTCCAACCAGTTAAAGTATGATGTGGATACTAAGACCAAGGGCACCCTCTTTGCTGAAGGGGCCCTGATGCAGATTCAAAGTAATTTGCGCCAGAAGGTGGGCGGTGTTGTGGAGGGGCTGCCCCGGGAGTTGAACACTTTGATACAGTTGGGCATTACCACTGGTAAAATTGGCACCGGGACCGCAGCCACGGGCAAGTTAGAGCTGGATGAAGGCAAGTTCTTGGCCAAGCTGAAGGAGGATCCCCAAGGGGTGGCTGACCTTTTCAAGGCCCTGGGGGATGATCTGCTGGAAGATTTAACCGGCCTTACCAAAAGCACCACCGGTATTATCTCGGGCCGGGAAAAGGCTGTCAAGGATCAGATCGGGGCCTTGAAGAAACAGATGGAACAGTGGGAATACCGCCTGGAGAAGAAGGAAGAATCCCTGGTGAAACAGTTTACCGCCCTGGAAAAGGCCCTGAGCCAGCTCAACAGCCAGGGCACCTGGCTGGCAGGGCAGATCGATAGCCTGGCCGCCGGCTGGGGCTATGGCCGCAGTAATTGATGATAATTATACCCAATGTCATTTTGGACGTGGGGAAGAATCTTACCCTAGGGGGGATCTAGTGATGTATGCCCATGCCTACCAGCAGTACCGGCAGACCCAGGTGGAGACGGCGGGGCCGGGGCAGTTGATATTGATGCTCTATAATGGCGGTATCCGCTTTTGCAAGCAGGCCCAGGGGGCCTTGGAAAAAGGTCAACTGGAGGTGGCCCATCGGGCCCTGGTCAGGGCCCAGCAGATTGTGGATGAACTCATGGCCGCTCTGGATTTAGAAGCTGGTGAGGTGGCCCACAACCTAATGCGCCTGTATGAATATATGAATCAACGCCTGCTGGAGGCCAACCTGAAGAAGGACCAGGAGACCCTTGGCGAAGTGAAGGCCATGTTCACTGAGCTGCGGGATGCCTGGCAGGCTATGTTAAAATCTGGCCAGGCCGCCAGCCCCAGGAGGGTGGTCCTATGAGGTACAAGGATGAAGGGGAGGGCCGCTGGGAGAAGTGGCTGGCCGGATTGCGGGAGGTTTTGGTCCTAACCAAAGAGCAGGGGCAGGCCTTTGAGGCCAAGGATTATAGCCAGGTGGAGGGGCTCTTGTCCCGGCGGGGCCAGCTTTTGGCCCAACTGGATGATGTGCAGGATATTTTTAAGGAGGATGAATCACCGCCCCCGGGATATTTGGAGGAGGCGGATGGTCTTTTGCGGGAAATTACCCGTTTGGATGATGTCAACCGGAAGGCCATTAACCACTATCTGTCGGATCTGAAGGAAGATCTGACGGAATTGGATAAGTGGCGCCGGGCGGCCCGGGCCTACGGTGGGGGGGAGGATATCCCCGACCGGGGCCAGAATATATAAAATCCACCGGGACAGAGGGACCTTTCTCTTGTCTCGGTTTTTCTATATAGGCTGAGGGGACAGCCCGTAAAGAGCCTTGAGACCCTGAATCAAAGAGGGGAGGCCCCGGCGGGGGTTTTCAGGGACAGCATGTCTGCCTGTCCAGAACGAAGTGGAGGACCCCCCCAGGGGTGAGTTTTGTCCCTGCCCGCAGGGGCCAGAGCTCATTCGTCCCGTCTCCGGCTGGGAAGGGCTGCCCCCTCAGCCTAGCCTAGGCAATGAATGAATATACAGGACAAATCAGCTTACTGCCCCTTTGTGGAAGAGGTGGCGGGAAAGCTGATTTTCTTTCTGGCGAAAAAAGATCCTTCCTGTCGAAGAAAAATCCCTCGCGGCCCAAGTTGTTGGCAAAAAGTGACATTCCACAAATTATCCCCAGGACAAACCCACAAGGCATAGTTATTAACAGGGTTATCCACATTATCCACAGTTTTATCCATCCACAGGGGGTGTGGGCGGTCTTGGAAGTGGTTGGCTGTGGATAAAATTGCCAGCTTAGAGGGGAAATCCCCTCTTTTTTTTAGACCTAGTATTTTAGTCCCAGCACAAAAAGAGCACCTAGTAGGAGAAAGGTGTTGAATTTGGCAGGAAAATAGTTGGGAAGGGGGATAATTGCTATTGCATAATATATCGACATAGTGTATAATTATAAATCATTAGGGCGGGGGCAAGAAAGGGGGAAAAAGCTATTGCAAGAATATGCCCCTTAGTGTATAATAATGAACTGTAATTATGATTTTAAACAACTTTAACCCGAGGAGGGGGAAACTTTGCTGAAGACAAAGAATTGCTTGGCTCTAGGTTTGGTACTATTATTGGTGTTGGGTATCTTGGCCGGGTGTGGGGGCCCAAGTGAACCGGTTGATCTTGATGAGGAAGAAAATGGTGTAGAGGAAAATGGTGGGGAGGAATTGGTCCTGCTGGAGGAAGGTGTCTTGAAGGCAGCCTTTAATGCGGATTTTCCGCCCTTTGAAATGCGGGATGAAAATGATGTCCTCTGTGGTTTTGACTATGACCTTATGAATGAACTGGGCAAAATAATGGGTTATGAGGTTCACTTTGATGATGTTCCCTTTGACGGTATCTTTGCCGGCCTGGGTACTGCCTATGATGTGGTAATCTCCGGAGTGACTATCAATGATGAACGTTTACTTACCATGGATTTTTCCGATCCTTATTTTGATGCCGGGCAGGTAATTGTGGTCCGCAAGGGTTATGATGGGATTGCGGGTGAAGAAGATCTGCCGGGCAAGAAGCTGGGTGTGCAGATTGGGACCACAGGCCAAGATGTCTTAACAGATATGGAAGAAATAGCTGATGATGATATACTGGTCTATGACAACTATCCCCTGGCTTTTATCGACTTGGTAAATGGCGGCAGTGATGCGGTGGTCTGTGATGTGCCGGTGGCCAAAACAGAGGCCAAGCGCAATGATAAGGTGGAATTGGTCAGTGAGGAGCCCTTCACCGTTGAATTTTATGGGATTGCGGTTGCCAAGGGTAACAGCAAGATGGTGGAAGAATTAAATGCCGCCTTGGCCCAGGTGAAGGAATCGGGTGTTTATGATGAGCTGCTGGTAAAGTGGTTTGTGGAGTATGAAGGCGAGGAGTAAAGTTGGGATGGGGGGGACGGTGGGCGGAAGCTTACTGTCCCCGCCGCCCTTTTTCCCCCTTGGCTAGTAAATGAGAGTAAAGTGTGGTGTTACAGGTGATTAAGTGGTCTTATGCCATTAAGGTTTTGCCCAATTTACTGCGGGGTACGGTAATAACTATTAAATTGGCCCTTTTGGGTGTGATAGCCGGAATTATCATCGGTACTATTGTGGGCCTCATCCGGGTCAATAGGACCAAGATTCTTTATCAGCTGGCCACTGTCTATGTGGAGGTCATTAGGGGGACCCCCATGTTGGTACAGTTGGTCTTGTTTTTTTACGGCCTGCCCCAGATTATTGGCTACCGGATGGAGCCCTTTACGGCAGCTTTTATTACCTTTGGTCTCAACAGTGGGGCCTATACCTCGGAGATTGTCCGGGGGGGGATTCAATCCATCGACCGGGGGCAGATGGAGGCGGCCCGCTCCCTGGGTATGTCTTACTTTCAGGCCATGTGGTATATTGTTCTGCCCCAGGCCTTTCGCCGCATCTTGCCGCCCCTGGGCAATGAGTTTATTATCCTTTTGAAGGATACGGCCCTGGCCTCCACCGTTACCCTACAGGAGATGATGCGGGTGGGCCAGATTCAGATGGCCCGCACCGGGCAGCCCTTTCCGGTCTATGTGATGGCCGCCCTTATATATCTGGTCATGACCCTGCCCTTGTCCCAGGGTGTGCGCTGGTTGGAAAGGAGGATGGGTGCCGGTGATCAAGGTCTCTGATCTTTATAAAAACTTTGCTGATTTGGAGGTTCTGAAGGGAGTAAGTGCCCATATAAGGCAGGGCGAGGTGGTAGTTGTGGTGGGGCCCAGTGGTTCGGGCAAGAGCACCTTTTTACGCTGCCTCAATTATCTGGAGCAGCCCACCGGGGGGGAAATTGTTTTTGAAGGTACTGTCCTCAGCAATTCCCAGGTCAATATCAACCGGGTGCGCCAGGAGATGGGCATGGTTTTCCAGCAGTTCAACCTTTTCCCCCACATGACGGTGACGAAAAATGTAGCCTTGTCTCCTATGAAGGTGAAGGGGATGGGGGAGGCGGAGGCGGTGGAGCTGGCCCACAGCCTTTTGGGGCAGGTGGGTTTGGCCGATAAGGTCGATGCCTATCCGGGGCAGCTCTCCGGGGGTCAGCAGCAGCGGGTGGCCAATGCCCGGGCCCTGGCCATGGAGCCCAAGGTCATGCTTTTTGATGAGCCCACCTCGGCCCTGGATCCGGAGATGATCAATGAAGTTTTGGATGTGATGAAGGATTTGGCCCACAAGGGGATGACCATGGTGGTGGTGAGCCATGAGATGGGTTTTGCCCGGGAGGTGGGGAATAGGGTTATTTTCATGGATGAAGGGCGTTTTGTGGAGGAGGGCAGCCCGGAAGAGATTTTCACCAATCCCCAAAATCCCCGTACCCAGGCTTTTTTGAGTAAGATCCTATAATTTGTTTATTTTGGGAACCTAATATATTGGTTGACTTTACCGGTGGCCTGTGTTACGATTTAGGCAAATAAGGGCCCAAAGGGCCGCAAGATTTAGGGAGGAATGTGCAACATGCAAGGCCGTGTCAAGTGGTTCAATGCGGAGAAGGGGTACGGATTTATTGAGAGGGAAGATGGTGGCGATGTATTCGTACACTACTCCGCCATCGAGGAAGAAGGGTTTAAGACCCTGGTAGAAGGCCAGGAAGTGGAATTTGATATCGTGGAGGGTGCCAGAGGACCCCAGGCCGCCAATGTCGTGAAAGTCTAAACACCTTTTTTTAGGGTTTATACTTGTGACAACCTAGCTCCGGCTTTTGGCCGGGGCTTTGAATTTATGCCGGGGTTTGCCGGAGGTGGGGTCCGGGGTGAAGGATTTTCCCCACTATGGGGGAATAATATATAACAAAAGGAAAGGAGTGGTGTTATGCGCATTCTAGTTAAGGGTAAAAATATCGCAGCAACACCCGCCTTACGCCAGTATGTGGAAAAGAAATTGGGTAAGCTGCCCCGCTACTATGAAGGTATTACCGAAGCCACCGTGACCCTTTCGGTGGAAAAAGAACGCCATATCGTGGAGGTGACGGCACCCTTAAATGGGGGCATGTTGATCAGGGGAGAAGAAGAAACCCATGATATGTATGCATCCATTGATTTGGTGGTGGAAAAGCTGGAGCGCCAAATCGAAAAGTATAAGACCAAAATAGCCCGCCAGATAAAAAATAGCAGCCTGTTGGACCTGGCGGCTCCGGCGGAGAAGAAGACCCCTGTGGAGGAACCACGGCTGGTCCGGACCAAGCGCTTTGCCATGAAACCCATGTCTATAGATGAAGCTATTTTGCAGATGAATCTTTTGGGCCACGATTTTTTTGTCTTTTGCAATGCCGATACCGAGGAAGTAAATGTGGTGTATCTGCGCCGGGATGGCAACTATGGTCTGATCGAACCGATCTTTTCTTGATTTAATGGGCCGGCCCTCCGGGGTCGGTTCTTTAATTTTGCCCCGGGGAAATATCCCCGGGGGTTCTTTTTTACCTAAAAGCAGGAATTTTTTACCCTTTGGTCGAATTATATCATTACAGCTAAATAATCCACGGGGTGAATGGGGGACAAGGGTGTGGGGGAAGGGAAGGTCCTGCCGCCTAAAGGGGAACTGGAACAAAGCCTATCTGAGCTGCGGGGAGTAAAGGCGGCCCGGGTAGTCATAAGTAAGGGGAAAATTGATGCTGTCCATATTTTGGCGGAAGCGGATCGCAGCCCCAAGCAGGTGGTCCGGGATGTGGAATCTATCCTGGAGGCTAAACACAGGCTGACCCTTGATCATAAAAAGATCAGTGTGGCCCAGGTGGACGGCATAGTCCGTCATACTAGTTCGGCCCGACCCCAGCTTATCTCCCTGGGTCTTTCTGCCTCCGGTACCCAGGCCCGGGCCCGGGTGGAATTGAGTTTTATCCAGGAGCATTTTCTAGGGGAGGCCGAGGGTGCCAATACTGCCTTTAACCGGCTGCGCCTGACGGCGGAGGCCACCCTAAAGGCTGTGGAGGGTTTTGTCCGGCAGCGCTGTACCTTCCTTTTGGAGGATGTGGCCCTGGTACCGACGGGGCGCTGGGAAACGGCCCTGGTGGTGGTCACGGCCGTGACCCCAAAAGGGGAGGAGCTGCTTATCGGTGCGGTCATAGTGGAGGGGGATCCGGCGGAGGCCATGGCCAAGGCGGCCCTTTCCGCCGTGAACCGGAGACTTTCCTTTTTTACAGCCCAGGAGAAGAATATTTAATTTGACCGGCGGTATAGAACAATGAGCGGAGCGGAAAACCCTTGAGCGGAGCCGTATAGCCTGTCCATGTATAGCGGAGGTGGGCAGAGTACGGATGCGACGGGGGGTTATAGTGTGGCAAGGTTCTTCACCATTCTTACTGCCATTGTGACAATGGTCCTGGCTGGTGGCGCCAGCTTCCGCTGGGGCTAAGATAGATAGATTCATACCGCCGGTCACTTTTTTATTGTTTTTTCAAGTTTTGCCTCATCCTTCCGGGGGGGATATTGTGGGACCAAAGCCAGCCCTTAAACTGTATATAGCTGCAATTATTGCCGCCGGCCTGGCCTTCTTGGTGTGGCTTGTGCCTCCAGCCCTCATGCAGGTCCCCTGGCTGGAGGTGCTGTTTTTTGTAGCCTTTACCATGGCTACCGAGGCCATGCCCGTCTATCTTCCCCGGGAGATAACGGTTTCCGTCAGTTTTTGTGTTATTTATGCGGTTCTTTTAATCCATGGGCCGGGGGTGGCCAGCTTGGCGGCGGCCATGGGGGCCCTGGTGGGCAACCGGCCCGGGACCCCCTGGTACCGGATCGCCTTTAACTTTGCCCAGCTATCCCTTTCGGCCGGGATAGCCGGGATGGTTTTTTTGTGGGCCGGAGGAGAGGTGGGGCATTTGAAGGTGCTGCCTCATATGCTGCCTATTTTGGCCGGAGCCCTCTCTTATTTTTTTGTCAACTCTATTTTGATCGCCATCGCTGCCGGGCTCTCCCAGGATCTGTCACCGGTTGATATTTGGGTATCCCGTATCGGCAGTGTGGTTGTCAATTACCTGGTCCTCATCCCCCTGGGCATCCTCATTGCCATCCTTTTTCTCCGGGATGGCATTGCCGGGGTCCTCCTTTTGGTCGTACCCTTGGCACTGGCCCGTTTTTCCTTTCAGCAGTATGTGGATATGCGCAATGTCTATTTGGATACCATCCGGGCCATCGCCGCCACTGTAGATGCTAAGGATTCTTACACCCGGGGACATTCGGAGCGGGTCCGGGGCCATAGTGTGGCCATTGCCAAGGAGATGGGGCTGCCGGAGGGGGAGCAGGAGATTATTGAATATATGGCTTTGCTGCATGATACTGGTAAGATCGGGATCAGTGAGGCCATCCTTAACAAAAACTGCTGCCTCACGGAGGAGGAATATAAATTAGTCCAGGAACATCCCCTCATCGGGGCCCAGATTGTTTCTGAAATTGGACGTTTTAAAGAAACCAGTGCCATCGTTCGCCATCACCATGAACATTATGATGGGGGAGGCTACCCCGATGGCTTGGCGGGGGAGGAAATACCCCTGGGTGCCCGTATTATCACCGTGGCCGATGCCTACGATGCCATGACCTCTGAGCGTCCTTACCGGGGCCCCCGCACCAATGAAGAAGCCTTGGCCGAAATACAGGCCAATGCCGGCCGGCAGTTTGATCCGGAGGTGGTCCGGGCCTTTATGCGGGTGATGGAAAGGGAGGGGGACTAGGATGACATTATAAGTTGCTGCTAAGTGAGTACAAAAAAAGACACCTTCCGGTGTCCTTTTGTTTTAGTCGGCTATTTTCATTTTATATTCAAGGGCGGAAACCCGGTTATCTAATTCTATAATCTTGTCTTCCATGGCATCCTGGCGTTCAAATCGGTCCTGGATGCCCCGCAGACAATCTAGGATCAGGTCCACCTTCCGGGTCATTTCATTTTCGAAGATGATTGATTTCTTCTGGACCTGTTTGATGTCAGCAACATCCTGTTTAAGTACCGATACGTCCTTCTTAAGTACCGATACGTCCTTCTTAAGTACCGATACGTCCTGCTGAAGTACTGATACGTCCTTCTGAAGTACTGATACGTCCTTCTTAAGTACCGATACGTCCTTCTTAAGTACCGATACGTCCTTCTTAAGTACCGATACGTCCTGCTGAAGTATAGATACATCTTCCTCAAGTTTATCAAGCCTATTATTTACTGGTTGCAGAGCCTCTTGCATATGGGCTTTTATTTTGTTATTTTCTTCTTTGGACATTGCAATCACCCCACAGATTAATTCTACCGGAAATAGGTGGAAAATGCAAGGGATATTTTACCGGGTCCAGCTTGGGCTGGAAGGCGGGCTGGTCACTGACCGCCCCTACCAAAAATCTAGGGGCAATCATCGGTGGCCCGTGCCCCGGCCACCCCCCATTGTCATCGCCGGTGAGAAGTGTTAAAATAGAGGAGCATTAAGGGATACAGCAGCAAGAAAGGAATGATGGGGTTGGTTTTGGGTTTTATTAAAAATATTTTTAATGATAATGAGCGGGAGTTGAAACGCCTCCAGCCCCTAATACAGCAGGTCAATGTACTGGAGGCTGAGATGGTAGGCCTTTCTGATGATAAATTGCGGTCACTGACGGTGGAGTTTAAAAACCGCCTGGCCCGGGGGGAGACCTTGGAGGCCCTGCTTCCGGAGGCCTTTGCCGCCGTACGGGAGGCCTCCCGGCGGACCTTGGGTATGCGCCACTTTGATGTCCAGGTCCTGGGGGGTATTGTCCTTCATCAGGGTAGGATCGCGGAAATGAAGACCGGAGAGGGGAAAACCCTGGCGGCCACCATGCCGGCTTACCTAAATGCCCTGGTGGGCAAGGGGGTTCATATCGTCACCGTCAATGATTACCTGGCCCGGCGGGATAGTGAGTGGATGGGCCAGATTTATAATTTCTTGGGCCTTAGGGTGGGTCTCATCGCCCACGGGGTGGAACCTTCCCAGCGCCAGGAGGCCTATGCCGCCGATATTACCTATGGTACCAACAATGAGTTTGGTTTTGATTATCTACGGGATAATATGGTCACCAGCCGGGAAAATCTGGTGCAGCGTCCCCTCCACTACGCCATCATTGATGAGGTGGACAGTATTCTCATTGATGAAGCCCGGACGCCCTTGATTATTTCCGGCCGGATCCAGCAATCTACTGCCTTTTATGCCCGCATCAATCAGGTGGCATCCTGCCTACGGGAGGGGATCCACTATACGGTGGATGAGAAGGCCCGGACCGTTTCCCGGGAGGAAGAAGGGACTGAGCGGGTGGAGGAGCTTTTGGGTATTGACAACATCCATGATGGCAGTGAGGAAAACCGGGAGATCTTAAACCAGGTGGATCAGGCCCTGAGGGCCCATGCTTTAATGAAACGGGATCGGGATTATGTGGTCAAGGATGGGCAGATCTTCATTGTGGACGAGTTTACGGGGCGCATTATGTATGGGCGCCGCTACAGTGATGGTCTTCACCAGGCCATTGAGGCCAAGGAGGGGGTACAGGTCAAGGAGAGGAGCCAGACCTTGGCCAGTATTACCATCCAGAATTATTTCCGCATGTATAAGAAACTGGCGGGAATGACGGGGACGGCGGCAACGGAGGAGGATGAATTCCGCAAAATCTACAATTTAGATGTGGTGGTTATCCCCACCAATGAGCCCATGATCCGGGAGGATCATCCCGATATAATCTATAAAACAGTTGCGGCCAAGGATAGGGCCATTATGGAGGAGATTGCCGACTGCCACCAGCGGGGACAGCCGGTGCTGGTGGGGACGGTATCCATTGAAAAGTCGGAGCATTTGAGCCGTCTTTTGCAGCGTCGGGGTATTCCCCACAATGTCCTAAATGCCAAGTACCACGAGCGGGAAGCGGAAATCGTGGCCCAGGCCGGCCGCTTGGGAGGGGTGACCATTGCCACCAATATGGCGGGCCGGGGAACGGATATCCTGTTGGGGGGTAATCCGGAATTTTTGGCCAAAAAGATTTTGGAGGGATCCGGAAACGGGGAAAATGGGGAAGTGGATGCAAAGGAATATGAAGAGCTTTTGAGGCGAAGGCGGGAGGAAGCCCGGATAGAACACCAAAGGGTGGTGGAGTTGGGTGGCCTGCATATTATTGGGACCGAGCGCCATGAGGCCCGCCGCATTGATAACCAACTGCGGGGGCGTTCCGGGCGCCAGGGGGATCCGGGTTCTTCCCGTTTTTACCTCTCCCTGGAGGACGACCTAATGCGCCTCTTTGGTTCGGATAATATCAGCGGTATTATGGATCGCCTGGGGCTGGAGGAGGATCAGCCCATTGAGCATAGGCTTATCACCCGGGCCCTGGAGAATGCCCAGCGCCGGGTAGAGGCCAGGAATTTTGAAATCAGAAAGCGCCTGCTGCGTTATGATGATATCCTCAATGAACAGCGGGAGGTCATCTATAGCCAGCGGCAGCAGATATTGCAGGATGATGAACTAAAGGCTTATATTATGCGCATGACGGAGGATCTTATTGCTGAACTCCTGCAGGTGCACTGCCCAGAAGATATGACTCCGGAGCATTGGAATTACCAGGGCCTCTTGGCCGGGGCTGAGGATGCCATCCTGGAACCCAATTCTGTTTCCCTAGATCAATTAAAGGGACTGGGCCGGGAGGAATTAGGGGCATTTCTGCTGGAAAGGGCCCACGATATTTATAGGGCCCGGGAGGAGGCCCTGGGGGAAGGGGCCATGCGGGAGCTGGAACGGGCTGTGATGCTGCGGGTGGTGGACAGCAAGTGGATGGAATACCTGGATGCTGTGGATGAACTGCGGGAGGGTATCGGTCTCAGGGCCTATGGCCAGCGGGATCCCTTTATTGAGTATACCCGGGAATCCCATGAGATGTTTCAAAGCCTTATTGCCCGCATCCAGGAGGATATTGTCCGCTATGCCTTTAAGGTGCGGGTGACGGGGAAAAGGACCCAGCCCCGGCAGCCGGTGGCGGTTGCCGCTGGTCGGGCTGGCGGTGGGGCCCCGCAAAAACCGATACGCCGAAAGAAGAAGATTGGCCGTAATGAGCCCTGTCCCTGTGGTAGTGGGAAGAAATATAAATACTGTTGTGCAAAGTGGCTAAAGGGAGGCACGGAAGGGTGAAGACACCGTTCCCTAGGGTTTATTGGGAAATGCCGCAAAAAATTGTAGGGAACGACGCCCCCGTCGTTCCGGCATCCTGGACGGGCGGTCAATGACTGCCCCTACGGGGAAGGCAATTTTCCCCAGGGTAAAGGGTAGGGGCGACCATCGGTCGCCCGTTCCCAGAAATATGACTTAAACGATAAATAAAGAACAACGAACAAGTGGGAAGTGGGTAAGGTTCCCTTGTCTAAAAGGGGTGAGATAGGTGATTTTGTACGATGATTTACGGGGGGAATTGCAAGATCTTCAGGATATATTACTAAAAGTAGGGGATTCCCTTTGACATTGCTGCCAAAGAAGAACAGATTAAGATTTTGGAGAAAAAATCAGCCCATCCGGATTTCTGGGATGATCCGGTGGCGGCCCAGGAGGTTATGCAAAAGCTGACACAACTGCGAGATGTGGTTGTGGGCTATCGGGCTCTAGAGGAGGAATTGGAAGAGGCGCTGATCCTGGCCCAGTTGGGGATGGAGGAGGGGGATGGGGAGACACTGGCGGAGGCGGCCGGCCTGGGAAAAGAATTACAGGCCCAAGTGGAAAAAATGCAGTTAGCGGCCCTTTTTCCCGATGAATATGATGGGCACAACGGGATCCTCACCCTTCATGCCGGCGCCGGCGGCACCGAGGCCCAGGATTGGGTGGAGATGCTCCTGAGGATGTATACCCGCTGGGCCGAGGCCAAGGGCTATGAGGTGGAAATCTTGGATATGCTGCCCGGGGAGGAAGCCGGGGTAAAATGGGTGACCCTTCTCATAAGTGGGAAAAACGCCTATGGCCATTTGAAGGGAGAGATGGGGGTGCATCGGATGGTGCGGATTTCCCCCTTTGATTCTTCCGGGCGCCGCCACACTTCCTTTGCCGCCGTGGAGGTAATGCCGGAGGTGGGGGAACAGGATATGCCGGAAGTCGAGGCCCAGGACCTGCGGGTTGATACCTTCCGGGCCAGTGGGGCCGGGGGCCAGCATGTCAATAAGACGGATTCGGCGGTGCGCATTACTCACCTGCCCACGGGGATTGTGGTGACCTGCCAGGGGGAGCGTTCTCAATATTCCAACCGCTTGACGGCCATGAAGATCCTTTTGGCCCGGCTGTGGGAGCGGAAACAGCAGGCCCGGGAAGAGAAGTTGGATGAACTGCGGGGGGAACAGCAGGAGATTGCCTGGGGAAGCCAGATACGCTCCTATGTGTTCCATCCTTATAAGCTGGTGAAGGATCATCGTACCGAAGTGGAGGTGGGCAATGCCGAGGGGGTAATGGATGGGAATTTGGATCCTTTTATATATGCTTATTTGCGTTGGAAGGTGAAATAGGAACGGGCGGTCAATGACCGCCCCTACGGGAAAGGCGGCTATCCCCACGGCAAAAGGTATGCCCCGAACTTCGGGGAGGCCCGGAGGGGTGAGGACACCGTTCCCTAGGATTTATTGGGAAATACCGCAAAAAATTGTAGGGAACGACGCCCCCGTCGTTCCGGCATCCGGACCGGGCGGTCAATGACCGCCCCTACGGGGAAGGCAGTTTTCCCCAGGGTAAAAGGTAGGGGCGACCAGTGGTCGCCCGAACGGGGAAGG
>JAAYTH010000137.1 GCA_012523785.1 Bacillota bacterium
CACGTAATGCCAGAACTAATTGAAATTGCCATCTGTCGGGATTCGGGTCTGCTGGCTAAAGAAGAATGCCCCCGGGTACGCCGCATGTTTGTAATAAAGGGGACAGAACCCCAGGAATACTGTGACATACACGGCAGCCGGGCCCCGGGATACAATTACCACCAAGATGATAATGAAGAAAATAGCGATGATAACTGGAATGATCATTACTACCCCAATTCCCAGGAGCAAAATAATACAATCCACCCCAAACCCTGATGGCCAGAGCGATGAATTGTCTATTAGGGTATGAAATGCAACCCCGCCCAGGTTCTTCAGAAGCCCTTGGGCGGGGTTTGTGTTGACCAAATAGTAGTAAGTAGTAAATGGTGACTGTTCACAGCAACTCATAATGTCATCCTGGGCGAAGTGAAGGATCTTAAGCGTCAGAACTCTAATCTCCAACCTCTAACCTCCAGTGGCGGCAAGGATAGGGGAAGACACGGTAAAGAAACTAGCTGAAGAGAGGAAAACTAGACGAAAGAAGGGTCTGGCCTGCTTATTTTTTTAACTTTACAACGGTAACTCCGGTGCCCCCTTCCCGATAGCCCCCCAAACGGTGGGATTGAATATGGGGATAGTTGTGCAGCAGATCCTGAACGGCCTTGCGCAGGGCCCCGGTTCCCTTGCCATGTATTAGATATACCTCATCCAGGCCAGCCAAGTAGGCATCATCCAGGTATTTTTCCACCTGATAGATGGCCTCATCCACGGTTAGCCCCCGAAGGTCGAGTTCCTTAGCCACTTCCCGGGCCTTGGTACTGTAAAGGCGCCCCAACCCGGTTTTGGGAGCGGCAGCAGCCTCCGGGGCAACCCGCCGGACCTGATCCAGTTCTACCGTGACCTTCATAACGCCAACCTGGACCTGAACCTGATTATCTGTCGGTGGTTCTAATACATATCCCTTTTTATTCAAGTGGGTGAGGAGAATAGTTTCCCCAGGTTTTAGATCCCGGGGGGCTTCCCCCGGACTGGGGGGCAGTAACTCCCCCAGTTCATTTTCCAGATCCCCCCGCAGATCATCCAAATCACCCCGGGCCTTCTGGGCCGTGAGGGTATGCTCCCGCTCCAAGATTCCCCGGGTTTCCCGGCGCAAGTCTGCCAAGATGTTCTCCGCCTCCCGACGGGCCCTGTTGACGATGACCAGGGCCTCCTGCCGGGCCTTGGCCAGGGCTTCACTCCGTTCTTTTTCTAAACGGGTCGTCTCCCGCTTATACCGTTCCTCCAAACTTTCAAAGCGATCCCGGGCCCGTTCTGCCTGGGCCCGATCGTGAAAGGCCTTGACCCTATCTTCCTCCAAGGACCTAATGAGATCTTCTACCCGTATATCCTCCTTACTGAGAAAATCCCCGGCCAGGTCTACCACTTCCCCCGGTAACCCCAAACGCCGGGCAATAGCAAAGGCATTGCTGCTGCCGGGAACACCGATGAGGAGGTTGTAGGTTGGTTGCAGTGTTTCCACATTAAATTCCACCGAAGCATTCTCCACCTGGGGGTACTTATAGGCAAAGGTCTTTAATTCACTGGAGTGGGTGGTAGCCACCACCCGGATCTCCCGTTGATGGAGGTAATGGAGGATGGCCATCCCCAGGGCCGCCCCCTCCGTTGGATCGGTCCCGGCGCCCAGCTCGTCCAAAAGCACTAATGAATGGGGGGTGCAGCCCCTTAGGATACCAATGATATTCTTCATATGGCCGGAAAATGTACTCAAGCTCTGTTCAATACTCTGCTCATCACCGATATCGGCAAAAACCTGGTCAAAAATACTGGTCTCCGTCTCCGGTGCCGCTGGTAGGTGCAAGCCCGCCTGGGCCATGACGGCCAGTAGGCCCACGGTTTTTAGGGTAACGGTTTTTCCCCCGGTATTGGGGCCTGTAATGACCAGGATGTGAAAATCCCGGCCCAAATAAAAGTCGATGGGGACTACTTCACCCTTCAGCAGCGGATGCCGTGCTCGGCGAAGATCTATATAGCCCTCCTGGTTAAAGCGCGGTTCCACAGCATCCAGTTCCAGGCTATAACGGGCCTTGGCAAAGGCAAAATCCAGGCGGGCCAAAAGGTTTAAATTATCCCGGAGTTTTTCCTCAACCTGGGCCACGGCCTGGGAGAGCTCGGCTAAAATCCGCTCCACTTCCTCCCTTTCTGCCGCCTGCAACTCCCGCAGGCGATTATTTAACTGTACCACCGCCATAGGTTCAATAAAAAGGGTTGCTCCACTACCCGATTGGTCATGGACGATGCCGTCCACCATGTTTTGATGTTCCTGCTTGACGGGAAGCACATAGCGGTTGCCCCTTATGGTTACTATGGGTTCCTGTAAGTATCTTTGCATAAGGGGGGAACGAACCAGGCTGTCGAGGCGTTCCCTAATACGATTGGAGTTAGTGCTGATCTGGCGGCGTATCCGAAAAAGTTCCTCACTGGCCCTATCAGAAAGCTCCTCTTCGGATACCACAGCCTCCCGGATCCTTTTTTCCAAACGTCTAAAAACCTGAATTTCAGCCCCATACTCCCGGAGCAGGGGGCTGATATCCCCGGTAGTTTTTAAAAACTCCTGCAGGAGCCGGCCCGCCGTCAGGACATCGGCCGTTGCCAAGAGTTCCCGCAAGTCCATACTGCCCCCCATCTTAACCTTGCCCAGGGCTGGCCTTATATCGCTAATACCCCCCAGGGGGACCTGTTCAAAATTCCGCAGAATAGAACGGGCTTCCGTCGTTTCCTGCTGGCGATGGGCTATAACCTCCAAATCGAAGGCCGGCCCCAGGGCCAGGGCCAATTCCCGCCCTAAACTGCTGCTCGTCAGCTGTCCCAACCTCTCCTTTATCCGGGGAAATTCCAACTTTTCCAAAACCCTTTTATCCATGGGCCACACCTTTCCTAAAGTAGTCCCGTACCTTTTCCCAGGGCCAAGTATTGATAAGATCATCTGGTTCCAACCAACCCCGCCGGGCCACACTGAGCCCATAATTCATGTCTTGGAGTCTGTTCCCCACATGGGCATCGGAATTAACAGATAGCTTGATCCCCATTTCTTTAGCCCGCTTTACCCAATAGTCGGTGAGATCAAGCCGTTCCGGCGAAGCATTGATTTCCAGCACCGTTTGGGTTCGGGCCGCTGCCTTTAGTACAGCCTCTAAGTCAACTGCATAGGGTTCCCGCCGGCCCAAAAGGCGGCCGGTGGGATGACCCAAAATGTCCACATGGGGATTAGTAATGGCCTTGATAATGCGCGCGGTCATGGTGTCTTCATCTTGGCGGAAATGGGAATGAACCGAGGCAATGACCACATCCAGCTGGGAAAGAATGTCATCGGGATAATCCAGGGTGCCGTCGGCTAAAATGTCAACTTCTGTGCCGGTTAAAACCCGAAAGTCGGTTAACTTGTTATTTATTTCTTTTATTTCCTGCACCTGCTCCAAAAGTTCCTCGGGGGAAAGACCCCCGGCGACACCAAGGGAATGGGAATGATCAGTTATGGCCAAGTAGTGATAACCCAGAGACTGGGCAGCAGCGGCCATCTTTTCCGGGGAATAAAAACCATCACTCCAGTGGGTGTGGCTGTGGAAATCACCCTTGATATCACTTAGTTTGACCAGGTCCGGGAGGCTCCCCTCCGCAGCGGCCCTAATCTCCCCCCGATCCTCCCTCAGCTCCGGGGGTATGTAGTCCAATTCCAACAACCGATAGATCCCCTCTTCACTAGTAATCGCAAGGCGCTGTCCATTCCTATAAAGTCCGGCCTCATTTAGTTCTAGTCCCAGGTGGGCAGCCCGTTCCCGCAGGCCCTGATAATGCCCCAAAGAGCCGGTGGCCCACAGCAGGGCCGGGGCATACTGTTCCGGGGTAACCAGCCAAAGATCAACCTTGACACCAAAACGGGTTGCCAGGACAATCCGGTTTTCCCCCTCTGCCACAACCTCCGCCAGGGGGGGGAAACCGCGGAGGCTAGCAATGACCCCTTTCCCCTTCCGGGAGGATACCAATATGTCAATATCCTTCACCTTATCCCTACGCCCCCGCAGACCCCCCGTAAGGCTGATAGCCTCTACTTCGGCCAAGCGGCGTAAATAGTGGTACAATTCTTCAGCCAGGGGCAATACTTCCCCCAGGGGAAATTCACCCCGGCGGGCTTTATAAGCCTGAATTCCCTGCAAA
>JAAYTH010000017.1 GCA_012523785.1 Bacillota bacterium
ACCTTACCGTAGTCATCAAAGCTCTTGACCACATTTAAAATGTCCAGGTGGTTAAGATAGCGGTAGGCAGTGGGGTAGGCCAGGCCGGTAATTTCGGCGATTTCATTAATGGTCAGGGCCTCCTTTGCTGTGGCCAGACATTTGCGGACCAGGGCCATGGTTTCGGTACTAATTCCTTTTTGTCCGGTATCTCCCTTTTGATAAGCAGATAGCTCTAAATTTAATTCAATCCGGGAGATAAGGTCCGGGGCTTTAATGGGTTTGAGGGCAAAGTCACTGGCACCCGCTGCCCTAAATTGGGCGGCTAATTCGTGCCGATCATCTACGGTAAGAATGACAATGGGCACTTTGCCATCAAGGGCCCGGATCTTTCTTACCAGAGTAACACCATCCATCCCTGGCATATGGTAGTCTACCATAATCAGGTCCGGTGATAGGGTGGTGTATGTTAATAAAGCCTCTTGCCCGGTGGTGGCTGTATGCAGTTTCCAGCCTGCCAGGTCGGCGATGGCCTCCAATGTATAAAGGATATCGTTATCATCATCTACTGCTAGAATTTGTGGTCTGCTGGGCATATTCATCACCTCCCGGAAGTAGTATTCTTACTGAACAGCCTTCATTAGGCCTGCTATTATAAAAAACCTTTCCACCATGATCGACAATTACACCCCGGGCGAAGGGTAGGCCCAACCCGAGACTGTTTTTGGTAGAAAAACTGACATCCCAGATCCGATTCAAATCTCCCGGGGCAATTCCGGGACCATTATCTCGAATAATAATAGCTACCTGTGACCCTGCCCGTTTGACCTGTATCTCCACTTTCCCCTGGGGAGTGGAAATGGCCTCCAGGGCATTATCAATGAAATTGACCAGGGCCCTGGTCAAGCGGATCCGGTTGACTAATAGGTGGGGTAGCCCATCTTCTATTGATACCTTTACCGCTCCAATTTTAGGGTGGGAAGACAGATGGGAAAGGGTGTATTTGATAAGGGAAGCCGGGGGTATGTAACGCTGTTTATGTTCATGTAAAATTTCCCCTATCATTTCACTCATCTGGTCTACACATTGTTCGATACGATGGGCATATTCAGATATTTTTCCATTTTTGTTTTTCAATTGGATAACTCCGCTAAGGCCCTGGATACTGGTCAAGGGGGTTTTTAGATCGTGAACCAGGCCTTGGATTTCTACGGCGGCGCGGGAATTCAGGGCCTGAAGACGGGCGGTATGTAGGGCCTCCTCTTGACGCCGGGCTTGCTCAACTAAAATTAGCTCCTTGTTATAATACATGAGGAGCTGTCCCAGGGCCAGGGCACTGAAACCACAGGTAATGAAAAAGGTCATGCCCAGGAGAAAGAGGATGGCCTCGGCATCTAAAAAGGCAGCAGCATCCTTGATGCTCAAGGAAATCTCCCCCCGGCCGAATCCATAGGGGGTTATGGCGGGAACAACATCTAAGCACTGGACGGCGGCCAAGATAAGGATGAGAATAATGGTTTTGTTAAAGAGGCCGGGGCGATAATTAAAAAGTTGGTGCAAAACGGTAATCCCCAGAAGGGCCATAAGGGCTGGGCCGCCGAAATCATAGCGGATGTCATAGATCAATTCGATGGTTATGTAAACTAAGGGAATGAGGGCCAAACAGCCCAAAAGGACCAGCCACCTTCTAGCACCGTTGGCCTTTTGCATAAGAAATTCTGCCAGCAGGAAAACTCCCAGGTAGTGGGGCAAGGCCCGCAGGGTGTTAAGAAGCACCAGTCTAGCGGAAGCCATAAGGAGGTGCCCGCTATCACCAGCCAGGATTGCTTTATGGATTAAGGGAATAATACCAAAGTCATGGACTGTTACTATACTGGGCATAATCAGCCCCAAAACAATTAAGGAAATTGGTAGTATCATGGTACATCTCCTTTACTACTTCCGCGGGGGTGTTTATTTTTTCTTCTAGGGCTAATTAAGGGCAGCATGAAGGTTATGATTGACAATAGAAGGGCAATTGTGGCCCGGGTTACAGGTATTGCTCTTCCGGTGTAAACAGCACCTTTACCAATTGGGGGTAAAGGGTATGGCTCCAGGGGTAGGTCATAGTGCAGGGCCAATGTCCCCACATCCAGAAGATTGATGACTACGCCTGTTTGGGTTACCTCCAGAGGCGAAGTTGGCCGGGTGCCTGGTAGCGGGAGTTTGATTGACTGTACCCCCGGTTTTAATTTTAATGCTGAAAAACTTCCTAGGCTGGCCAGACTGCCGCCTATATTGACATAGGCGGTATAGGGCCCATCACCATATATTTCAAGGCGGCGCTCTACATTTCCTTCCAAGGAACCAGTGTTTATAAATTCGCCCTCCCATCGTTTAACAATGGTCTGTAACGCTTTTTGCCCCGCAGGAGGATAACTGCTAGGGAGGTCTTTGTTTCCCCCGGGGGATAGTGCTATGCTCTTTTGTTTTATAATCCCTTTTTTATATAAAATAGTTTCCATGTCCGGCCAGGTTAGATCGGGGTGATTAGCTCCCCAGGTGGAAGAACCTAAGGAAGAGATGATAACTCCCTCAATCTCCAGGGCATCCAGAGCGGTAATAAGGGCCAAATTTAAGGCGGGAAAGGAGCCCGAGAGACCCACAGCCACCCGTTCTTTGGGACCTACCCCTCCTTCCCAAAGAAGGCGTACTGCTAAGGCCGCCATGTCGGGATTAGCTGTGGTTAGTTTCACCCACAGCGGGGCAAGGGTGGTAGTTAGGGGCGAGTGTTCCACGCCAATGAGGCCCGTCTTATTGAGATCATTTGGTGGCAGGGCAGGGCCGTGGATTTTGCGGTGTTCAACAAGTGCAGTCATCCCCCGGGCCATGGCCCGGGCTGCCGCTATCTGTTGTTCATAATAGGGTGTGGGGGTGGATATCCGCCCCAGACTAGCCCAGGCATAGATCACCATAATAACAAGGGATACCAGGGGAAGCCAAATAGTGTTTTTTTTGGAAGGGGCAAACCAGGTTTTACCCTGTAGGAATAACCGTTTTTTCACATAAATCCCATCCCAATAAACAGTTCCAGTATTAGACGAACCAGAATGATGGCTGGAACAAGGACCGCCAGGGTGGGCCATACTCCTTGGGTGTCCATGTCCCGGGCCAAAAGTCCGGGAATGATGACACCGATGGAGGAGCCTAAACCAAAATAAGTAGGCCCCAGGATTGCCGCTGCCAGACGGGGTAAAACCGCTCCTATTAGGATGGCCAATAGGAACTTGCGCCGCCCGTAAAGGAGCATCTTCCCTTCAAGTAATTGCACTAGCATCATGGTGATTGTAGCAAAAAAGAGGGTAATAATAATTCTTTGGGGTTCCAAAAGAAAATAACCCAGGTAACCGGAAACTACCAGCCCGCCGGGGGAAAGGCCAAAGACCTCATGGCAGAAAATGGCAATGAGCAGTCCGACAATCAGGGCAGTTTCCATATTTTGGTTCCCCCTCTAGCGAAGTATTGGCATAGTTCATGGCCCGTACCTTCCATATTACCGATACCTAGAAGGAGAAAGGGCCCGGAACCCAATTTATTCAACAACACTTCGGGTTTTGCTATACCCAAGTGCTTTATACCCGTCAAAGGTGGACGGCGTGTCCCTGAGGAATAAATGCTGATACCCTCCGCGGCCAAGTGGGTCAAAAGGGGTTGAAAGTCACGGGCCCGCTGTAGTCGATCGGGGCGGTGATTGTAAAGTATAATTGGTTTGAGATGTGCGGGTGGGGGAAATAGACGCTGCAGCAATTCTTCGGTGGAGACAGGATCATTGGCGGCAAAAGCATTGGCAAGATAACTGCCACCAGCGGCCTTTGGATTGTAATAGATGGTAAAGGCTCCGGGATCGGGATGGGCTTGGGCCATGCCTGCCCGGGCGGTTTCTGCGGGGACACCGGCTAACCCCAAGGCTGCAGACGCCAGGTCTAAATTCTCTTGGTGGTGGATTGTGGCTAGTTCGCCCCAGGTGGCTGTATCTTTGGGTTTTATTACTTGCAGCTGGCTGCCTTTGCTCTTGGCCTCGGCGCGAAAGAGATTGACATGGGGTCCAGGTGTGGTGATGACAAAACCATTTTTAGGGATGGTTAAGGACAGTGCCCGGGCGTAGTCCTCCAGCTTGGGGAAAACATCGGTATGGTCGGGACGTAGGTTGGTGATTACTGTTATTTGGGCGGGGAAAATCCTTTCCGCGACCCACTGGATTTCCGGTTTGAGGGCCATACACTCCAAGACAAGGGCCTGGGCTTTGAGGCTGTGGGCCTTTCGAATAACTGTTAGCTGTTCCCGGATATTGGGTTTACCCCGCCGGGGCCAAGGAATCTCCCTGCCGTCGGGATAGATAAAACGAGTTGCTGAACCGGTGGTTTTGGCCACAGTAATCCGTCCGGCATGACGCAGGCCGGCGGCAATAAGACGGGTAACTGTTGATTTGCCCCGGGCACCATTGACATGAATTCTAAGGGGTATTTGGGCCAAACGGACCTGGTGATGGTGCCATTCTAACCACCATCGCCCGATCCATAATGCTGCCCCAGCGGCGGCCAAGGCCGTGGGCATAGTCTTCACATCCTATCTTTATTCCTTCAGAATTGCTTCCACAATGCTTTCCACCACCAGTCGGTGTTGGGCCACCCGGGTAGCCAGTTCCTGTTCTTTGCTGGTTTCCACAATTAGCCCGGGGATGTCTAGCTGTTCATAGGCTTCTTGAACTAAACTCCCACTTTTTGGTGGAGAGAGATATGTAAAGGCCAAGTCGGAATCAAGTTGCCTATTTATACCATCTAGGATTTTCATTACCAGGTCAGCGGTTTCCGGTGCTGGGGAAAAAATGAGGGTTTGGCCAACGGTATTTTCTCCCTCCCGGTAAAATCCTCGGGCTTCATGGAGATCTATTACCCAGTCGACTTTCCTAGCAATGAGAAGGGACCAAAGAGCATCCCTCAGACCAACCGTGTTGCCCTTGGCTGCTTCAGATCCAAAGGCTCGATTTAGATCAGAATCTGAAGGGAAAAACCGTTTTTGGGCTGTCAGGGCCGGTGGGTTGGCAGCTGGTATTAGTATCAACTGCCCCCGGGGGGGAATCAAATTCTCAGCAAGCTCTGAGCAGGCTTGGACCCCTGCTGGTTCATCACCATGAATACCACCCACGATTAGGATACAAGGCCCCGGGTTGTTAGATTCCAGGGAAATGACCGGGGTAGATAGGGGGGTAGCCGGGTTTAGGTTATAGGTGATTTTACTTATACCAGAATTTAGATTATACTTCGTTATAAATAACCATATCCCTGCCCCTATCAACAGAAGGGACAGGGATACTGTTAGAATTCGACGCATTATAATATCACCCGTTTGGGGAACTTAGTAGGGAACATTAGCCGGTTATTTGGGTTGTAGCAGATAAGCCCCTAGGCCGTTTTTTTCAATATCCCAAAGTAGGGGAATACCTTCCACAGTCACTGGAGATTCGGGATACATTTCAGCATAAACAATAAAGAATTCATTGATGGATGTCAAATGGCGGCCGACCCGCTCTTCCAAGGGGTGCCCACCCTCGTCATAAGGTACAAAAAGGCGGCCCAACTGTGCAGCCTTAACATAGCCATCATCTTTTCCGGTAAGGGCAAGGGCCTCATCCGTCCGACCCCGCAGGCGCCCCTGGGATGGATTGGCAGTTTCCATAAGGATAGCTAGAGTATCGGTGTGGTCCCCCAGTTCCCGGTGGGTAAGGCCCCGCAAATTGGCGGGGGAGGGTTCCAGGCCGATATTGATGCCATCCAACTGTAGGTTCATGGCTACCGACGCCGCCATAGGCATGGCCCGTTCATGGGCCACAATAGCATTTATCACCGGGTATTCCGGAGAGGCCTCATGAAGATCAATGGTCAAATCAATGTTTTCCTGGCAGATTAATTCGGTGATACCCAGGGCAATTTTTTCGGTCAAGTTACCGTCGGCCCGGCCGGGGAAAGCCCGGTTTAGGTTACGGACTTCGGAACCCGAGAGCCTTTGCCCCGAGGAAGCATGAATATAAATGTCGGGGTCGGGCCATTGGTTGATAGGGTTAGTGGCCCGGGAACCATAGCGGAAGTAGCGTTCTCCCCAGGAGGTAGGGATGGTGAAACCCTGGGGTGAGGCTTCTTGAGCATCATTGTGGGTGAAGCCGGTCAGGTTTGACTGGGGTATAACCCATAACTCTCCAACTTGGGGCCGGGCATTTTCAATTAGGAGGATAGCGCTCATATAGCCCGAGGGTTCATTGGGATGGGTCCCCCCCAGGACCAAAGCCCGCCCACCGGGCTTGGGACCTCGTAGGATATAGATTTCAGTGTCGCCGGCTGTATTTTTCAAACCGGAAAAATATTCACCAAGCATCCTAATTTCACTAACACCGGGGCCTTTTACAATTACATCATCCTGGGCCATAACCAAAAAAGATTGGGCAGCAGCATAGGCGATAATGAGGGCTACTGCCAAAATGATTCCGGCTGTTGCCTTATTGCCACGCCATGTCATACTGAACACCTCACTTTATTTCAACATCAACAGGCGCAGGAGCAGGGGAATGGTGACCATTGCTCCGACGGCCTGGTTACGAATATCCTTTTCTCTCCAGATATTTACCAGAATAAAAAACAGTACCAGGGCAATGAGGGCCCGATAAATTAATGTCATCAGCATAATGCCACCCCCTTAGAGAATCAGGAATCCGAAGTGCTTGGAATAGATGACGAAAAAAATGCCGATAAGGATGACCACCAAAGCGGGGATTATACACTTGCGCAATACTATAAAATAATTGTCAATACCTACAACCTGGGCAGCGAATATACCGGCGAGGGCCGTCGGCGGCATAAGGTCGCCGATGGATGCAATAAGGGAAAGGGCAGAACCGACGATGATTTCATTTCCCCCCAGAAGTGCCAGAAGAAAGGGTACCCCTAACACCGAGGCAGATCCATAGGCGGAAATGGTACCAAAGAGGGGGATGCTGGTGGCGATCCCCAAGTAAAGTAAAACAGAAGGTAGGCTAAGGGCACCGATGACGATGAGGCCCCTTACCCCCGTAAGGGTCATAACCTGAATGATCATCCCAATGCCCACTAGAATTCCCATGACCGGCAGGGCATCTTTGATGGCAGAGGCGCAGGCTTCAAAGGGCCGCACCCGTTTGGAAGTAAAAATGGCAGTGATGATCCCCAGGATAAAGATTAGGGGCATACCCAGGGCCGGGACTATCCCGGGCAGGGCTTGGGTGGCCACCATGAGGATGCCCACAACTAATAAAGGTGAAAGCAGCAAAAACCCACTGACCTCAGGCACCTCCGGCAGGCGCCCCATAATAGCTTCGACATCCAAATCCCGACAGTGTTTAAGACCCAAGAAAAGCACGGTAAAAAAGGCTGCTGGTAGGGTCATTACCAAAAGAGGCAGGGTAAACCCCACATAGGGCATATCCACACCGCCACCGATGATCATGACTGGTACGTTAACTGGGGGTGCAATCATGCCCAAAAGCCCCCCCATGGCAATAATGGCCGCTGTTTCTACCTTGGGGATGCCCAGGTTAATGAGAACCATTGCCACTATGGCCCCGGTACTCAGGACAGCCGCTGTAGAGGAACCGGTGATCATACCGGGAAACATTGCCAAAAGCATTAAAAGCATGAGGAGTAAAGCCGGCTTTTTATAATATCTGATTATAATTTCCCTACTAATAAAGTCCAAGGTACCGGATTGTTGGATAACCTTCATGAAAATCATGGCGGTGGCAATGACCAAAATGGTATCAATATAACCAAAGCCCCCTTCTACTAAGTGGCGCAGGGGAATTCCAAGGCCAGACACCAGTGTTCCTCCCATGGCTGCGGCGACCATGGCCAGCCCAATGGGTAATTTCACCGCAAAGGAACCCACTACAAATATGACTATAATTACCACCAAGGCAAGTAATTCCGTACCCAATGCTATTACCTCCCTAGGAGAAGTGGCCGAATGAAGGATAGCGTTGAGCATCCTTCATTCGACTCAACTACTTTACTATTTTACAAAGGCTGCCTCTAGGGGCTCTCCGGCACCGGCAATGCTGGTGACAATATCCATCGGGATGTTATCGTCAACGGCAATCCGGGTGAAGAGGCCGTCTTCGTTGCCTTCTTCCACCACTATTAAATAATCAGCAGCCGGGGCTATGTTGGTGATGAAGGGATCCGATAGTTCCCCTCGGCGGGCTTCACCTCCTACATGGAGGGTGATTATCACTAGATCAAGTTCCTGGGCCTTATTAACAAGGGCAGTAGCCCGGGACATCTCTTCTTCCGGCTGAATGCCAGCGGCACCAAGGCCCTTGGAACTCCCGCCAATAACTAGAATGAGGGTTTTGTATTGGTCCGTCAATTCCTCCACTCTTCCCACGGGGGCAAACTCATGCTCTAACTCCGCCCGGTCTAAAAGGGTTTTAACCATTTGCACATCGGCACTCTGGCCAACGGAGGTGAGAAATGAGGGTTCGTGGGCAATAGGTTCTTGTAAACCAGCCACTGGGGCTGTTTCACCGTTTATATCTCCATTGGCGGGGGGTGTCTCCGTTCCTCCGTTGCCGCAGCCGCTGAGTATTAAAGCCAAACCCAATATTAAGGTTGTTGCTATTCTCAGTGGTTTCAATACTATTACCTCCTTGTTTAAAACCCGACGGCTACACCGTCCCGACGGGGATCGGCACCGCCGTGGAGCTTGCCATCCTTGAACATAACACCTTGGGCACCACCGAAATAGAGGTCATAACTGCCCTTAACATCTATTTCATGTCCTAATTTTTCCAACTCAGCTTGGATGTCTTCGCTTATACGGTCTTCCAACATGATGGCTCCGCCTTGACAGTGAATTCGGGGTGCCTCAATGGCCTCCTGAATATTCATGTCGAAGTCAATGACATTGGAAATGATCTGCATTACAGCGGTAATTATACGGGTAGCCCCGGGGGAACCAATAGTCATAAAGGGCTTGCCGTCCTTAAGGACAATTGTTGGCGACATGCTGCTCAAGGGCTTCTTACCAGGTTCCACCGAATTTGCTGTTCCTGGTTTAACAGTAAAATCGTGCATTTGGTCATTAAGCAAGATCCCAGTGCCGGGAACTACAACACCTGAGCCAAAGAAACACTCGATGGTTTGGGTCAGGGAGACAATATTTCCATCCTTATCCATAATGGAAGCATGGGTAGTACTGGCACCTTCATAAAGGGCCGGGTCACCAGCTGAAACTTTTTCTGTGGCAACCTCCGGATCGATGGAGGCCAGTAAATCTGCTGCATAATCTTTGGATAGAAGTCCGTCCAGGGGGATGTCAGCAAAATCCGGATCGGCCATGTACACACCCCGGTCGGCAAAGGCCCGTTTCATGGCCTCGGCCATATAGTGGATATGTTCCGCTGAATTATGTTCCATTTTGCCTAATTCCAGGCTTTCCAAGATGTTGAGAATCTGGATGATATGGGTCCCACCGGAACTGGGTGGAGACATGGAAACGATCTCATAGCCCCGATATTCGCCGCTGACTGGTTTCCGGACCGCAGGTTTATAGGCTGCAAAATCATCCCTAGTGATGAGGCCGCCATTGGCCGCCATATCGGCAGCAATTGCCTCACCTAGGGGGCCTTTATAAAAAGCGTCCGGCCCTTCTTCTGCGATAAGGCGCAGGCTATTGGCCAGGTCAGTATTGATCAAAGTATCCCCCGGCTCCAAGGGGAGGCCATCTTTAAGATAAATTTCTGCAGTGGCTGGATAGACATTTATCTTATCAAAGTTGTCGGTTATGATACCACTTAGGCCTTCACTCACTTCAAAACCATTTTCCGCATAATGGATGGCCTTTTCAGTGACCTGGGCCAAGTCCATGGTACCATATTTTTCCAAGGCCAGAGAAAGGCCAGCCACCTGCCCGGGGACGGCAACAGCCCGATAGCCCCGACTATTGGCAAAGTCAATAACTTTGCCGTCGGCATCTAACTCATACATGTCTTCCGTAGCTGCTAGGGGTGCTACTTCCCGATAGTCAATAATGGTAGTTTCTCCGGTATCAGCAAAGCGGATGACCATAAAACCACCGCCACCTAAACCCGAGGCATTGGGTTCTACTACGCCCAGGGTGAAGGCTGTGGCAACAGCGGCATCAATAGCATTGCCCCCCTGCTGGATGATCTCAGCCCCCACCTGGGCTGCCAAGGGATGGGCCGCAGCCACGATACCATTATCGGCCACGACTTCTGGATTTAGTAGCTGTATTGGTTCTGATACTTCATCCATTGGTTCCTCCGGTGGCACCCCAGGTTGTGTACAACTGGCCATCAAAACAATAACAATGAATAGAGAAAAAATTACCAACACACTTCTCTTCCGCCTTAACATTTTTTTACCCCCTCTTTAAAAATAATTTGGTGCTTACTTATTCGCCGATTAACCTATGCAGACCTACTTTTTTTCATATTTTTCTCAAAAGGGGGAATAGACTCTACCCCCTCAAATACTGCAATTATCATATTGACCGAAATGGGATTAAGTAGGGTAAATTAGCAATGGATTGCTGTTTATGGTAATTTAAGAGCATACGAGGAACAATTTGGCGAGCCATTGGGTCCTTAGCTAGAAGGGAAAAAATGAAAGGAGTGTGTCAAAGGGTGAAAAGAAGATTTTTGCTCGTCCCGATGGCATTTATATTGCTGGCGGTTTTTGTAGTATCTGCCCAGGCTTCTTCAACCGTGCGCGTGGTGCTAGATGGGGTTGAATTGGAATTTGCTGTAGCGCCGATTATTAAAGAAGGGCGGGTTTTGGTCCCCATACGGGATATTGCTCAAGGACTTGGTGCAGATGTTTCCTGGGATGGGGAGAACAAAACTGTGTTAATTAATACCGGGGCGGGAAAGATGGAATTTCCGCAAGGCTTTTATAGACCGGATTATGGAAACTTGCCGGTTGAGCTAAGAGACTGGATCGGTTACTCGCGGGAAGTGCCAACCGTACAAGAAAGGCATTACGACGGCCATAGATATGTTTTGATTACCGAAGGGATGAAGCCGACGGGTGGCTATGGTGTAGAAGTGGAGGAAGTCCTGGAGGAGGATGGGGAGCTAAAGGTCCTGATCAGATCATATGGTCCAGAGGAAGGTCAAATGGTAACACAGGCCCTTACTTATCCCTATGACCTTATTGTTGTGGAAAATGAAGAACTCCCCCTATGTTTTACGGACACTGATGCTCCTAATCGATATTTTATGGCATTGTCAGGTTTAGAGACAATTGATAGGCCCATTGTTGCTTCTTCGGAATGGATTAAAATATTTGGCCCACTCCCGGGGGAAGTGGTTGAGGGGGCTATCACCTTGACGGGAATAGCCAATGTTTTTGAAGGGACGGTAAGCTATGAGCTGCTGACTAAGGGGGATGAAGTGTTAGAACGGGGTTTTACCACTGCGACAATGCTGGACTGGGGTTATTTTGAAAAGGCAATACACCTTCCGGAAAGTATAGAAAAAGGTGAGCTAATATTGCGGCTGTACAGCGAAAGCGCAAAGGATGGATCTAAAATGTTTGTGGTGGAGATTCCATTGCTAGTAAAATAGGGCAACTGCCCAGCAGCAACCCTTAATTAGTATCATCCTGAGCTAAGTGGTGGATTTGGGTATTAAGCTGTAAAGAGCCTGCGGGCATTGCCTCCCTTCCGCCACGCTCCGGATAGACAGGATGACAATTAAGATAGCTGGTGGCCGAGCCGGGCCTGCTACTTACTTATCGGCCAGTAACGATCCCAAATTTATTAATAGTATCTGCGGTTAGATTATACACCTGGTCGAAAAGCCTTACTTTGAAGGTTCCGGGGCCTTCCCGGTCACCCAGGGAATGATAAGCAGCTTCGCCGGCAATCCCCATGGTCAGTACTCCACCCATGGCTGCTGCCAGGTAATTATTGCTAACAGCAGAAAAGGCGGCAATTAAAGAAGAGATCATACAGCCGGTCCCGGTGATTTGTGTTAACATTTTATGGCCATTACCAGTGGAATAAACCTTTTTCCCATCTGAAATAATATCCCACTCACCGGTTATAACTACAACACACCCCAGCTGTGCAGCTAATTCCCTGGCAATTTTGTCATCGTTTTGGCCGCAGCATATCGAGTCTACACCCTTGGCGTCTATGCTTGCCCCCGAAAGGAACCTAATTTCAGAGGCATTTCCCCTCAATACGGCAATCTTCACCCGGCTTAGGATGTTGTCCGCGGCCCTGCTTCTCAATTTAGCAATTCCCACTCCCACGGGGTCAAGGATAACGGGTATTCCCAATTCATTTGCTTTTTCTCCCGCTAAAAGCATAGATTCTACCGAGTTGGAAGTTGGGGTGCCGATGTTCAGCACGAGGGCAGAGGCCCCGAGGACGACCTCTTCCACCTCACGCCCATGGACTGCCATAATGGGTGAGGCACCTATAGCTAGGGTGATATTGGCACAATCATTTACCGTCACGAAATTTGTAATGTGGTGGATCAGGGGCCTTTTTTCCTTTATTAGTGGCAATAAGAATGCCGCGGTTTTGAGGGGTTTCACTCAATATCATCTCCATTA
>JAAYTH010000018.1 GCA_012523785.1 Bacillota bacterium
AAAACTCCTAAAGGCCATCACCTGTCTTTGCTTTCTCTTAAAAACACGTCCCTTACGCTCACACAAATTATTATTTGTGGGGACCCCAACATCATGCAAAAATAGCAGATGGTTATCCCTATACTTAGCCAGCCTTTTATAGAGGTTATACCCCTCCCGGTAATAATCACTTGGCGGCTCATAATCATACTCTCTCTTCGCCAGCTCCAAAATTTCCCTATATCTATCCTCAAACTCCTTTACCCGGTCTGGGTCAAGTTCGGGGTTTTCTTCTGCTAACCCTTTCCTGTAGTGGATCATCTCCTGCAATAAGCCCCGCATCCTTTTGTTCCATTGCAGATTGGACTCATTTTCCATACTGTCCTTAAGATAGCGAAGTACATGGACCAGGCATTCCTGGTGATTGTCACCATAGGAGTAAAAAACAAGGTCATGATCATGCACCAGTATCCCATGATAATATTCCACCGGTGTCCCGGCTAGGCCCTTGTGACCCTTATGTTCCCTGGCAAAATACAAAGTTATCCCCGACCCAGAGCATATAGCAACCTGAGCATTTTTACCATTGACCCTGGCGTTGGTGAAATCAGCCTGAAGCACGGGTAAAAGCAGCATATCAGCAAAGGCCTTTTTTTGCTCCGCCTCTGTCTTAGCGGAAAACTCCCGGCAAAGCCCGTTAATCATTCCTTTTGATATCTTGAGTTCCCCATCTGTTATCTGTGCTAGAAATTCCCTCACCTTATCTATAGAAACACCATAGCGGTTGTTAAGCAAAAGAGCAGCGGCCTTTATACTACCACCGTAGTTAACATCATTTAAAACACCGGCGGGAAAATCCGCATGGACCCGCTGGCCGGTACGTACATCCCTAAATTCCGGGGTTTCAAATTCAAGAACTTTTAGAGTGAAATCTAAGTTGACCAGCTGTTTTTTAATAGTCCTCCCGGTCGGTTTGTAATTGTCACTGTGGGCGTATTTATCCGGTGCCGGGATAAAGATATACCCCGTGGGCTTGTACTTTTTCCTGGGGTGCCCCTTATGGCCCTTTTGTCCTCCTGGTTTCCTGCCGGTTTTCTCCCGGTTGTTGGTTATTTTCTTATGGTTGGGTTTTTGTGAGGAGGGGATGGAGGAGTTCTCATAGTCACGATTTATCTGGGCCTTAAGCTCTAGGATCACTCCTTTTAAATCTTCAATCTCAGTCTTGGCCTGGTATAGTTCTATATTTTTATCCCTCAGCTCGTCCTTGGCATCGTCAAGCCCTTGTTCTGTCTTTATTAGCTGGCTTTCTAGTTTTTTTATCATGCGATCTTTTATCTCTATTTCCTTCTGGTGTTCATCGCTTATATCCTCAAAGACCTGAAACCAGTTATCAGCTACCCGGACAATTTCCCGGTGGGCCCTAGCTAGCTCTGCCTTGAGCTTATTGATTTCTTTTCTCTGGGCGGCCAACTGCTTTTTAAACTCCTCCTGCAGGGCAAGATACCTTTGCCCCGACTCAAAGGCCTCTAACCGCCGGGTTAGGGATTTCACCTTGTATTGGAGATTGGTCATGTATTCAAAGTTTGCTCCTAGAGCCATCTAACTTTGCTCCTTTAGCTTGTCGGTAAGTACCGCCCGCCAATCTTTTTTAAGGGGATACAGGTAGATGTCTTTTACCGGAAGAATGGCCTGCTTATGTCCTCCATTTCGTCCCCGGCCCCTTGTCCTACCAACGTGAAGCCAATTGGCAGCCCGGTAGCAAGTGCCTTTGAAACGGTCGGTTTCCACGAAGGTTTCAAGTAAGTATATAGAATGTCCGTATTTTTCTTCCCAGTCGGCAGAAATCCTTTGGGAGATGAGGGACAATAGGTGGCTGGCCAGGTGGGGGATCTTAACCCAGGGGAGGATGAGAAATCTGCTATTATTGGTTGTCAGGCTAAGATTGTTTCTTCGTTCTTCCTTGCTCCAGCCAATGAAGGTGTCCCGGTCCCGGCAGGACCAGGCGGAGGAGCCGAAGAGGAAACAAGCCAAAACTTTTCCACTAGTGCTAGATACCAGGTAGGACATGCTTTCACCTATGAAGCGGTCAAAGCCAAGATAATGGTATTGGTCCAGGAGGGATTTGAACTGACCTAGGGCCTCTTTTGATGCTACGACTTTTATGGATAAAGGCTGTACTTCTTTTAATTTAGCGCTGATGGGTGTTTGGTCGTGGATGAGATGTTTAACACCCTTACTATCACCCGGACGACGCGGGGTATGCATGGGCGGGGGCAGGGTTATCTTACCTGCTTTGTCTAGTGCGGCCAGCATATCGCGGCAGGACATATCTTTGGTCCGGCCGGCTGAATTTCGCCAGTTCCAAGCCTCACATAACAGGACGGATAGTTTTGATCTTCCTAGGCCTGGATTGTCGGCAATGGTTTGCCGGATAAAGTCGATTAATTCATCTGTGATTTTAGGTCTTCTATTTATTCTCATAGGTTAGTAATTCGATGCGGATCAAGTGAGTCCTGCAAGCCTAAAAAATATTTTTTAAGGGGTTTATTGCTCCAGCATAAGCAAGGGTACTATTAGAAAAAGATATGGCGGCGGGATATCTTCTGGGATATTCGCCACCATATTTGCTGGCTGCTATCTGCTATATTGTGTTAAAGGGCTGGTTTTCCAATGATGGGGGATGTCTAGTCTGAATGAGGTGGTGGGGGTATTACTATTTTGTGCTGTTAGGGGCTAGGTGGGGGTGAACAGTAACATTTTTGACCCGGGCCTATTTTTATGCTTGAAAAGGGCTTGTTGGGGGCCTTTTTTTGGGGAAAGTTTTTTTGGACCGGGCTGAATACCTTGCCGGGCCTGGCTTGGAGAGCATTGCAAATAGCTCTCAAAGACTATATTATGCAGGGTGCCCTTGATAAGCTTGATGTCATTGAGTGTTTTGAGGAACCGGGGCGGAAATGGGGTTGCTCTGCCTTCCTCGTTGTGAGTAGGCGGGAATATAGCGGTTGATGTCCGTCTACAGCCCATTTTCATGATATAC
>JAAYTH010000138.1 GCA_012523785.1 Bacillota bacterium
TCAAATGAGCCTATCCCTTCTTTGAAACATTTTTCCTCAAAAAGTTCAGCCGCCTGGGTTAAATAGATTATCCTTTCCTCTTTCTCTTGAGAATAATCCCTTGGCTCCCAAAGGGGAATTGCCCGATGATGCAAGGCTAAATAAACCAGTTTATCTATTTCTATTGATTCCTGGTCATAAAAATCGCTGAGATATACTTGTCCCTCCTTACCAGTTCCCTCTTCCACGGGATAATCTTTTAACCATTTTATTTTTTCCACTTCCGATTCATTTATTTTATTGGGGGTAATTGGTTTTTTTAGGCAGCAATGCTTGTACTTCTTCCCGCTACCGCAGGGGCAGGGTTCATTACGTCCTATCTTCTTTTTCTTTGGAGCCCTTTGACTGCGGGCCAGCGACCTGATGACTTTATCTAAACCTTTTTCCGATAATTTCTTTTCTTCTTCCTGCTTATCTTTAAAACAAGCCCACCAGTGCATTTCTGCAATAGTGTCATCTATGTACCTTGGTGAAGAAGGTTCAAACTCATAGGAGAAAATACTATCAATAAAATCATCATAGGTACCATACATGTAAATTTCAATTCGTCCCTCGTCATATAAACACTGTACATCATCAATCATTTCAAAGATATGATGATCAATAATAACCTTCTGTATCTGTGTCGCTAAATCTGTATCCCAATCGTCGCAATCAGCATCAATGAGTTTTCGTAAATATTCTATAAAATAGTCCTTGCTAAATTCCCCTTCCGAATATAATTTGCCCAGGGTGTAAAGTGCAGCACCCCGCACATATTCATTAACCGCCGGGTCTTCGATAACCCTTTGCAGCAAATGAAACTGCCCATCATAGGTGCTGAACAATATTGATGATAGCCCCCCTGTCATGGTATCCCCCAGGAGCGATTCAACATCTTCCGGGGGGAGGGAAATCAAATCTATAATTTTAGGGAAGGCCCTTTTCTCCCTAAATTGGGCCAATAAGTACATGCCAAATAGGTGCAGCATATAACTTTCTTTTTCTACAAAGTTCTCTGTATTGGCAACAATATCTTCTAATATGTCAAGTAGTATAGGGGTAATTTCATCTTGTCTCTTAATTGCTTCTTCCAGTGCTGCACGGGGGAATCTTTCATCATGATGCTCCAGTTCCTTAATTATCTTTTCCATTTTGGCCCTCCTCCAGTTTAGATTTTTTATCATTTGGTAGCTAGTCGGCTGCACCCACAAACCGTATGTTGCCGGTTTTCCTGATATACCACAAAACATCTTATTTGTCATCCTGGGGACAATGCTCGAAGGAGAAGGTGTCCCTTTAACCGTGGAAATTGAAATAGCGGTCCCGGCCCAATTATAGAATAATTAGTTGGGGAAGAAAAATCCACACCAATGGGTAACCATTTATAAAAGTATACCACAGCAAGGCAAAGGAAGCGACCACAAACTCTAATTCGCCCCTAGCCGTACTTGTGTCGGTGAGTAAAGTACCCCCACGGCAAAAAAACTATTGACAAGAAACCACAATAACGATAATATTAAGGTCAATTGAGTATTGCTCTTAAACCATTGAGTAAGAGAAGTAGCTATAAGCCTTATTTTGCAGAGAGTCGCCGCCGGTGAGAGTGCGATAAATAAGTTATAGTAAATGGACTTACGAGGGCAGCCCGAAATTACTTTAATTGCTAATTAAAGTATTGTAGGCGCTGACGGGGTCTCAGCCCGTTATCAGGTGAGCACATATGTCAGTATGTGATTCAATGAGTAGGTATGCTATTAATTAGGGTGGTACCGCGGGATAAAACCTGCCCCTTTTGGGGGTGGGTTTTTTTTATAAAACCACAGGGGGGGAATAAGTCGTGACTATTCTTGACTTTCGATGGCGGCGCAATAAAAAAGCAATCCCCAATGGAACTCTAAAATAAGATTTAAAAATTACCCCGTGGAGGTTGAAAAAGATGAAAAAGATTAGTGAAAAGTTAAGCAGGGATCTCCGCCTTATTAAAATCCTATCTCTAGCCACCGTTTTAGCCCTAATCCTGGCCAGCTGCCTTCCAACCCGGAATCCACAGCAGACAAAAGAAAAGGTCTTTAGGGTTGGCCTCACCCAGTATGCCCCCCACCCCTCCCTAGACAACATCCGGGACGGTTTTATTCAAGGCCTAGAGGAAGAGGGATTTTCAGATGGGGAAAATATCATTTTTGATATAAGCAATGCCGATGGCAAGGGGGAAAACGCAGCCCTGATCGCTCAAAACTATGTGGCCAAAAACTATGATTTAATCACCGCCATCGCCACCCCTTCCGCCATGGCTGCCCACTGTGCTGCCGATGGAACAGATATCCCCCTTCTTTTCTCAGCAGTTTCTGACCCGGTTTTTGCCAAATTAGTGGAAAGCCTGGAGGTTCCGGCCCGGGGGGCCAGCGGGACCGCCGACATTCTTCCCTTGGAAAAACAAATGAAAATGATCCGGGCTTTTCTACCAAAGGCCAAGAAAATTGGTGTCCTCTACACCACAAACGAAGTCAACTCCCAAAGTCATCTGGAATCCTTCCGTGAACTGGCACCCAATTATGGCTTTGAGATCATTGCCATTGGAGTCAACGGCCCCTCAGACATTCCCCTGGCAGTTGATTCACTGCTGACACAGGTGGATTGTGTGAACAACTTTACCGACAATAATGTAGTAAATAACCTGGACACCCTCATCGAAAAAGCTAATGAAAAGAAGATACCTGTTTTTGGTTCAGAAGAAGAACAGGTTAGAAAGGGCTGCATCGCCTCAGAGAGTATTGATTACTTTGAGTTGGGGCGAATTACCGCCCAGATGGCCGCCCGGATTTTAAGGGGAGAAAAAGTAGATGAAATGCCGGTGCAGCTAATCAGTGAAAGTAAACCGGTTGCCAATGCCGACGCAATGGCAGCCCTTAAGGTAGACCTGCCAGCTGAATACAGTGAATCCATCGAATATCTAACCGGTAACTAATAGGAAAGGAAGCATTATCCATGGATATTGTCTTGGAAATAAGTAAGGGAATCCTGGAACAGGGCCTTATTTACGGCATTATGGCCCTGGGGGTCTATATCAGTTATCAGGTCCTGGACTTCCCCGATCTTTCCGTGGACGGCACCTTCCCCCTGGGGGCTGCCATAACCGCCATTTTAACCCTAAGACAGGTCAATCCCTGGTTGGCCTCTCTCCTCTCCTTTTTCGCCGGCGGGTTAGCGGGGCTCGTGACCGGCCTACTGCATGTTAAGTTAAAAATAAAGGATCTTCTCTCCGGAATCCTAACCATGACCGCCCTCTGGTCGGTCAACCTGGCCATAGCCAAAACCTCTCTTTTATCAACCTATGGGGCCCGGACCATTTTTAACAGTGGCCCCATCCTTCTTCTACCAGCCGGTCTGACACCTTGGAGAACCCTAATTCTGGCCTTCCACCTGGCCCTTTTTATGAAGTATGTGCTGGATTGGTATCTAACCACCAGATCAGGCTTACTTCTGCGGGCAGTAGGTGATAACCCCCAATTGGTGATCTCCCTAGCCCAAAACCCGGGTTATATCAAAATTTTAGGGCTTATCATCAGCAATGGATTTGCAGCCCTTTCCGGATCTATCCTTTGTCAACAACAGAGATTTTTCGATGTCAACATGGGTGCAGGAATAATAGTCATAGGGCTGGCCTCGGTCATCATCGGCATGACGGTTTTCAAAAACCTTCCTCTGGGTAAATATACCTCCATGGTCCTATTGGGTTCGATCCTCTATAAAGCCGCCCTCGCGATAGCCTTAAACCTGGGATTTGATCCCAATTATCTAAAACTGATCATGGCCATACTTTTCACAGTAGCCTTGGTCAGCAACCGGGTCCTGGAGAAAAAAGAAGGGGGGCCCAAAGGCCGTGAATCTATTGCAATTAATAAATATTGAGGTGGTTTTCGAGCAAAATACCAATAATGAAACGGTGGTCTTTGCCGATTTCAATCTGGAAATAAAAAAAGGGCAGTTTATCTCCCTAGTTGGAAGCAACGGCTCCGGTAAAACCACCCTTCTCAACCTAATTGCCGGCAACATTATACCCACCAAAGGCTCAGTCGTTTTTGCCCAGAGGGATATCACCGGCCTTAAGGAACATCAGCACTCACACTTCATGGGGCGGGTCTTTCAAGATCCGGCCCTGGGTACCAGCCCCTCCATGACCATTCTGGAGAACCTGGCACTGGCCGAAGCCAAAGGACACAGCTTTGGCCTGCAAAGGGGAATCAATAAAAAGCGGCTGGACTATTACAAAACTAGGCTAGAACAACTACAGCTGGGTCTTGAAAACAAGCTCCAGGTGCAGGTAGGTTCCCTTTCCAGTGGGCAGAGACAGGCCTTGGCCCTGCTTATATGCACCCTAACACCCATCAAACTTTTGATTTTGGATGAACATACAGCAGCATTAGACCCCAAAACAAGTGAAACAATCATGGAACTGACGGATAAAATTATCAAAAAACAGGGGGTAACAGCCCTGATGGTCACCCACAACCTCCGCTATGCGCTGGAATACGGCGACCGCCTGCTGATGTTGGATAAAGGAAAAACAGTAATTGATGCCAATAATGCCGAGAAGGACAAGCTAAGGGTCCAGGATCTAGTGCAGATGTTTAGTGAATTCATGGAAGAGCGGCCTGCGATCAGCAATCTAAAAGTGATCCACTTAGCGACTTAAATATGATCCACCCTAACAATCTAAAACTGAGCCACTACGGGGGATCCTCTCCCCCATCCCCACCACCCGTGGAAGAGGGCCAAATACCAGGCCGACCTACGTAAAAAATGCCATCTACATTCCCAAGAAATCAACCCCTCAGATTCTGCTTGACCTACTCCCACCAACATGAAACACCGCCCCGTGGAAGAGCACTTAATTACTTGCTTTCCCACGGGGCGGGTTGTGGTTTACATTACTGCAATTTATATGGTCAACTGACGAAATAGCAGGTTCGCCCTTTCGTCAACCACTAGAACCGTCCCCCTGGTTTTATCCCGGCTGGACCTTCACCAGCTAGATAATGCACGCTTAACTGTGCACGTGGATAGATAACCTTCCCACTGCCCCGGCGCTTACAATGTTCTCTAACCATTCATAAACGGCCAGGGTAGCCAAAAGGTCTTCACTGTTGTATGTGAGTATTTCCTTTAAGATGGTGTCTGCTTCCTTTTTACTAGCAGCATTTATGTATTGGTCATAGGTTATTATAGACCACAGTCCACCGAACTCTTCTTGGGAACGTTGGAATCCGACTAGTTCCTCGACAAATTTTAATCCATAGGAGGGGATGGGTAAAAAAAGGTTTTTCTCGATGGCGGGATACATGTCCCATAGATTGTCTAAAAGCCGGTTGGCAGTGTCTTTGACATCGCCGTAGCGTTTTATATAATTTTTTATCCAGGTCCTTTCGTGGGGTGAATAATGAACAAAGGGGATATCACCATAACAGTGGAAAATATCATTTACATAGCTGAGAAAATCATGCCATCCTTGTTTGTCACCATCAATACCTTCGCCAGCGACGATGAGTTGGGGGCTAGTGGGTGTGTCTTCAACCAATAGACATCCCCATAAATATACCTTGACACCCAAATCAAGATCAAACACATCATTTTCGATATCAAACATTACTACAGGACGTGTCCCGGGCTGGTATCCCGGCGGCAGGGAAGGCGGTGTGGCAACAATTTGTTCATTGCTTAACAGGGCTTTGATCTGCAGTTTTATTTTGCGGGCGGCAGCCAATCCTACCCGCCGCATCTGTTTGCCCCAGGGGCGTTTGATATCAGCCAAGGCGTTTTCCCCAAGGGTAGATAGTTGTGTATAATTTACTATGCCCAGGCCATATAAGGCCCGGCAGATTCCTTGGTCGACATAGGGTACAGTAGCGATATCTTGTTTTTCTAAGGCTGTGTCCCAGCAAACATTTTTAAATACACAGGGCCCACATTTGGACCAGCCGACGGGTTCTAAGGGAGCCTGGGTTTGTTTTCTTAATTGCAAGATGGAATCAATTTCTGCTAGGGTTTGCTCCCCGTCGGCAGCTTGGAAAGCTTGTATTTGGCCATCCCCTGTGACTAGTTCCAATTGGGGTTTATAGCCCAGGGTATGGGAGGCTACCATTTGATAAAGTCCCATCTGCAGTGAAATCTCAGGATGTTCATATATATTTGTGGCCAGTTTGACATCCCGCACTATATATTTTTCGCTATCTGTATCAAAGATCAAAAGGTCGGGAATCCCCAAAAACCCGGCGGGGGAAATAAAGATAGGTTGATAAATGATAGGGGCTTGGCATTTTATTAAGGCCCGGGTGGCTTCAGCTCCGGCCGCCAAATCATCTTCAGGGTAGACTGGTTTGTGATATGGGGCCAATTCCTCCAGGTGGCGTGCCTCGATGGCCTTACCCCGCCGTAAGACAAGATCCTGAAAAGCACTATCATCGGCTGCTAGCTCGGGTTGATTTTCGGCTAACCAGACCCGTTTAAAACAAAGGCTAGGCTGGTACAAGGGGTGAAACTCACTACCGGTAAAAACATACTTCGTATTATTCATCTTTTAACCCCCTGGGTAGAATATTTGTCATTGCTTTAATAGTCCTCTAAATAACAGCAGTTTTCCTGTACCTGTAGATGATGGGTTCATTAGATCTAAAAATGGGTCAAAGTCCCGGGCCCCAGACTCAAAATCGGTTTTTTACCTGGTTAGTAAAGGAACGGTCCCCCAACATGATACCACCTTTTATCATAGGCCCGAGTAGACCATCCCATAGAAAAATTATAACATTTGTTATCGCTAAGAATCCTTAAAAACCCAAACTTGTTTACATTCCCTGTCTTATTTTGGCGATTTGCCCTGAATTGGGCGGGCAAATGTCCTGTCTCCCTGTCCCTTAATAAATCGAATTTTAGCCCCAGTAAAAGAAAGCACCCCCGGAATTAAAAAGAACCGGGCAACCCCCGGAGGAACCGCCCAGCATTGTACGGGATAGCTAATTGTCAAATAAAAGTGGGACAGATAACCTGCCACTGTCCCTAATACTAAACAATCTCTATATTTGATAGTTGCGATTCTATATTGCGCCCACCATACATTATTCTTATTATTGCAACTGTCTTTTCTTCTTTGATTGCTATATAAAACACAAGGTAGTTGTCCACTGGAAGAACTCTCAAACCTTCACTACGCCATGGTTCAGCGTGGTAGAGTTTATATCTTAGAGGCAATTCGTTCAGATCTCTAATTGCATTCATAATTCTATCGGCTTGTCTTTTGGCAGTTTCCGGAGCAGATAAATTTATTGCAATATACCTGTAAATATTTATAAGATCCTGCTCAGACTCCCCAGTATAAACGATTTTATAGCTCATGCCCATATTCCCTTTTGATGCGATCAGCTACCTTATCCGCAGATACAACTTTGCCTGCCTCCAGGTCATCAAACCCTTTTTCAATCTCATTGTTAAATTTCTCAGGTGTTAAATCACCAATTGCAAATGGTCTATTGCGTGTAATTTTCACTTCAAATGGCAGCCCGTTTTGCAAAACAACCTGTCTTAAAAAAATATTAATGGCATTTGACATGGGTATGCCAAGTTTATTTAACACCATTTCTGCTTGTTCTTTTACTTCCAGCTCAACCCTAGCGAAAATACTTGTAGTTTTTGACATGCAAATCGCCTCCTTCTTGGCATTTATATTTTACCATTCTATATTGCCATATGCAATATATCCGCTGAACCAAAAGTTCACCAAGCCCCGTCTATAAGTGGGACGAGGGGAAGGACAAATAACCCATCTACTTGTCCCACATAAATAATTTCCCGCATCAGGAAATTTCTTTCCTTAAACCTTAAATTCACCTTTCGCACCTTAGCCGGGCAAATAATTAATTGTTACCCCACCTAAAAACGGTAATTATCTCACGGCCCCCTTGGTCTAGTGAAAATATCTATATCTATACCAATTAACTGTAACACCCTTTCCAGGTGATTGTATTGTGTAGGTAAATATCGCTTAACCACACCATCGTCCTCCATCAGCCTTAGAATCTTAACCGGCCGAAATAGTTCCAAGATCATGTTTCCCGTTGGTGTAAAACTCTTTCTTTTCCCCGGCAATAAAAGAGGTTCCGTTTCTTCCCGTAATGCTCGGCGGGCCCTTCGCTAGAGGATAATGTAAAGGGCTAAAGCTATAAAAATCACATAGCAAAGGGCCTCCAAACGCTCCTTTTTCTGAAGGTAAATAGGACCTATATATAGGGGGTGTTTGATGAACTTGA
>JAAYTH010000139.1 GCA_012523785.1 Bacillota bacterium
ATCATCTGTTTTATAGTTGTTATCTTGGGAATATGGCGGGGAGAACCGGTTTTCAATATGGTTATGGCGGGAATAAGCCTGGCGGTAGCTGCAATTCCCGAAGGCCTGCCGGCCATTGTCACAGTAGCCCTGGCCCTGGGAGTACAACGGATGATACGCCGCCGGGCAGTGGTTAGAAAACTTCCGGCGGTTGAAACCCTAGGCTGTGCCACAGTTGTTTGTTCCGACAAAACTGGTACATTGACTAAAAATGAAATGACAGTCAAGGAGATTTTTGTCAACGGCCGCATAATTACGGTAACGGGTGATGGATATGCACCTGTAGGAGAGTTTTGGCATGGTGAAAACAAAGTACCCTTTGATGAAAAACACCTTGTGCAGGTTTTGACCATTGCCGCCCTCTGCAACAATTGTAAACTGGAAGAACAGAAACCGGAAGGGATAGGCCCCCTAGCGAATGTTTTTCCAACAAAAAAGTGGTCAATTCTAGGTGATCCTACCGAAGGTGCCTTATTGACAGTAGCGGCCAAGGCCGATATTTGGCAAGAGAAAATAGAAAGGGAATTGCCCCGGATATACGAAATACCCTTTGAGGCAGATCGCAAATTGATGACTACTGTCCACGCCCTCGGGAAAGAAAAGGGATTCTTGATATGCACTAAAGGTGCTCCGGACCGTATTTTAGATTTGGCTACTGGTGTATATCAAAATGATATGATAAAGAATCTCAGCAGCGAAAGGAAAAAAGAATTTCAAAAAATAACTGCCGCTATGGCGGGGCGGGCCCTGCGCGTGTTAGCGGTAGCCATGAATACTTCTTTGGAGTCTCCGGACCTGGGGAAAGACGAGGGCCTAGAAAAAGAGTTGATTATCGTTGGTCTGCTGGGAATGCTCGATCCACCCCGCAAAGAGGTACCCGGGGCCATAAGGAGTTGTCATAATGCTGGCATTAAAGTTGTAATAGTAACTGGTGATCATCCTGACACGGCGGCTGCCATTGCCAATCAATTAAAGGTATTGCAAAATGGGGACAAAATTGTTACTGGCCAGCAGTTGGATAATATGAGCCAGGCTGAATTGGAAAGGATAGTTAATGGTATTACAGTTTATGCCCGGGTGTCACCTCGTCACAAGCTGCGGATAGTGAGGGCCTTAAAAAAACAGGGTCATATCGTGGCTATGACCGGTGATGGCGTAAACGATGCACCGGCTGTTAAGGAAGCAGATATTGGTATTGCCATGGGCCTTAGTGGAACCGATGTTACTAAGGAAGCCTCGGCCATGATTATACAAGACGATGATTTTTCCACTATCGTGGCTGCCATTGAGGAAGGAAGGAGTATTTATGATAATATACGCAAATTTATCCGTTATCTCTTAGCGTGCAATATTGGCGAAGTAATGACTATGTTTATTGCCGCCCTCTTGAAACTGCCCTTACCCCTAATTCCCATTCAAATCCTTTGGGTTAATTTAATTACCGACGGTTTACCAGCCCTGGCCTTAGGTGTTGAGCCGCCGGAAACAGGAATTATGAAGAGGGCCCCCCGTCATCCGGAGGAGAGTATTTTTTCCCGGGGATTAACCGGCCTTATCCTGGGGCGGGGTATTCAAATAGCCCTCTGTACATTGTTGGCTTTTTTACTGGGTGCCTATAGTGCCGGGGGAAACATAATTCTCGCCAGAACCATGGCCTTTACAACTTTAGTAATGCTGCAGCTTTTATATGTGTTCGAATGTCGTTCAGAAACGGAGTCTGGTTTAAAGGTCACGGGAAATTTGTATCTCATCGCTGCAGTTCTTATTTCCGTGTTTTTACAACTATTGGTATTATATCAACCCTCATTTAGCGTTGGTTTTCAAACTTTGCCCCTGGACTGGTTTAACTGGATAATTATCACTATAATAGTATTGCTACCAACTTCAATCCAGATGTTTTTAACTGTGCGAAAAAAGGAATAACAAAAAGGAAGGCAAGTTCCCCACCAAATCCTTATTTTTGCCTGAATTAAGCAGGAATTAATAGCTTGGGGGAGAATAGCTGTTCAGGGGGGCATTATAAAGATCATGGGGTGAAGGATAAAGATGCATAGCATGACGGGATACGGTCGAGGCGAAGGAATTTGTGGTGAAGAACACTTTTTGGTTGAGATGCGATCCCTAAATCATCGTTATTTAGATTGTGCAATAAGATTACCACCGGAATACAGTTACCTAGAAGAGAGTGCGCGCAGATTAATACAGGAATACCTAAAAAGGGGCCGGGTGGAAGTAAGCATCAATGCTGTAGGTGAAGGGAAGGCAGGGACGATTAGAGTTGACAATGGTTTAGCCTTGGCATATTATAATGCATTGAAAGAATTATCCAATTTGCTGGGGATTGATTTTGCCCCGGGAATTGATATCTTTGCTCTATATCCTGACATCTTTATTGTTGAGGAAAAAGAACCAGATCCGGAAAATTCAAAGCAGGCTTTAGAAATTGCATTGACGGCGGCCTTGAAAGAATTATTGCAAATGCGAAGGGCAGAAGGGGATGCCCTGGAAAAGGATATAGTACATAGAATTGTAAGAATTGAGCAGGTTATTAAGGACATCGAGAAACGGGGGCCGCAAATAGTAAAGGAATACCGTGCCAAGTTAAAAGAAAGACTATCCTGTCTTTTAGATGATGAGGCATTGGACGAGGAGAGATTATTTACAGAAGTGGCCTATTTTGCTGAGAGGGCCAATATAACCGAAGAGTTAGTGCGTATGTCCAGTCACATCAACCTGTTTCGTGAGGCACTAGATGAAACTGATGCTATTGGACGTAAGCTCGAATTTATACTGCAAGAAATGCATCGGGAAATAAACACCATTGGATCTAAATCGGGGGATAGTTGTATTGCCCGGGGTGTAGTAGAATTAAAAAGTGAACTGGAGAAAATACGCGAACAGGTGCAAAATATTGAGTAACATTCCTTCGGCCTATGTAAGATCGTCAGTGGCGTTAGCTATATAAAAATGATGATCTCATAATTAATGGGCCCCGGGCGGTCATCTGAAATGTGTTTGCCAAACTTTTGAAGGGGGAGTTAAAAGTGGAAGTAAGACTTATCAATATTGGCTTTGGTAATATTGTAGCGGTAAATCGGATCATAGCTATCGTCAGTCCCGAATCAGCCCCTATTAAACGGATTATCCAGGAGGCCAGGGACCGGGGCATACTAATTGATGCTACCTACGGGCGCAGGACCCGGGCTGTGATAATTACCGATAGTGAACATGTTATCCTATCCGCAGTTCAACCGGAAACAGTTGCCAATCGCCTTGCCAACCGGGAAAATGGTGAAGAAAAACAAATTTGACCCTTGTTAAGCCTTTGTTATGCAAAATGAAAGGAAGGAAGGCAGTTGACAGAAGGCATTCTTTTAGTAATATCGGGTCCATCGGGGGTCGGGAAGGGTACTTTGTGTAAGGCACTCCGCGAAGGTTTTTCGGAGCTATGTTACTCAATTTCCGCTACAACCCGTGCCCCCCGGCCAGGGGAGCAAAATGGAGTTGAGTATCTATTCCTAAGTCCGGAGGAATTCGAAGCAAAAATTGAAAGAGATGAGTTTCTGGAATGGGCCTTTGTTTACGAAAACTATTATGGAACACCACGGGTACCTGTGGAGGAAGCCCTAAAAAAAGGCAAAGATATTGTTTTGGAAATTGATATGCAGGGGGCACTGCAGATAAAAGAGCGGTTTCCTGAAGCTGTTTTTGTTTATCTTCTTTCCCCATCTCTAGAAGAACAAAGGCGCCGGATTGAAAGGCGGGGCACTGAAAACCCGGAGAATATGAACAGTAGGTTAGAAGCCGTAAAAGAAGAATTGAAGCATCTCAACTGGTATGATTATGTAATTGTAAATGACGAAATTGCCGACGGAGTAGACAAGCTAAAATCCATAATCACGGCAGAAAAATGCCGGGTAACTCGTAACCGGGAATGGCTTGCCCACCTAGTCCAACTAAGCGGGGGGGACGGAATTGATAGAACCGAGCTTTGATGAACTTTTACAAAAGGCGGACAGCAAATATACATTGGTGATAGCAGCCGCCAGAAGAGCACGTCAACTGTTACGAAATGGTACAGCACAAAAAAAAGAAGGCAAACCCATTAAGCCGGTAACCCTTGCCCTGCAAGAAATTGCCGCCGGCAAGTTGCTGTGTGAACGCAAAAAATAATTATTGGGAGGATCAATCCTTTCAGAGGGGAAGAAATAATTGTGGTGAAGACAGTTATTGTAGGCATAACTGGCAGTATAGCCGCCTATAAAGCAGCGGAAGTAGTACGGGGGCTGTGCAAACAGGGTCTAAAGGTGCAGGTGATGATGACTGAAAGGGCCACTCAGTTTATTACACCCCTGACACTAGAGACCCTTTCCGGAAACCCCGTTGTAGTAGATATGTTTGGTAAATACCAACAGGGGAAGGTTCAACACATTACCCTTGCAAAACAAGCAGACCTGGTCCTAATTGTACCGGCAACAGCGGCAACAATTGGCAGGCTGGCAACGGGAATAGCAAGTGATATGATAGGAGCTACCATCCTGGCTACCCAGGCCCCGGTTTTTCTCTCTCCGGCTATGAATAGCCAGATGTATAAGCACCCCATTGTACAGGATAATTTGAAACATCTGCGGGAAATTGGATATCAAATCATAACCCCCGCCGTGGGGCCACTGGCATGTGGGGATATTGGAGATGGCCGCTTAGCGGATGTTTCCCATATAATAGAACAAGTCATATCCCACTTAGATGCCCAAACTGATCTGGTGGGCAAAAACATCCTGGTGACGGCGGGACCTACCCGGGAGTTTATTGATCCCGTTCGATTTATTTCCAACCCTTCCTCCGGGAAAATGGGGTATGCTTTGGCCCGGGCAGCTGCCGGAAGGGGCGCTGAAGTAGTATTGGTAAGCGGACCTACTGCAGAACAGCCTCCGGCTGGTGTTAAAGTGAGCAAGGTAACTACAGCAGTAGAAATGCTGCGGGAAGTTATGGAGCATTATCCCGGGATGGATATTATAATTAAGGCGGCAGCAGTTGTTGATTATCGGCCGGTGTCTAGGGCCAGGCAAAAGATTAAAAAGGGAGATGCAGAGTTACAATTAACCTTAGAGAGAAACCCGGATATTTTGGAACTGCTCGGCGGCCAGAAGGGCCAAAAAATACTGGTGGGATTTGCGGCCGAAACTCAGGATCTTTTAAAAAATGCCCGGGAAAAGTTACAGCGCAAAAACCTGGATCTTATCGTCGCCAATGATATAGGGCGGGCCGGTGCTGGATTTTCCACCGATACCAATATTGCCTCTGTGCTTCATAGGGATGGAAGAATAGTAGAACTTCCCCTTTGTTCCAAAACTCAACTCGCCCACCTTATTTTAGATGAAATAATATCTATTACTAGCGATGATAAAGTATAGGGGACTTACCACCCTACATTGCCAATACTATTGTTTTTAAGACAACACTGAAAATCTGAAAAGATGCGCGCACAAAAAAATATAGGGCGCGCTTTTCTCGTGTCCGGAAGGTGGAGAGAGCTATATTGTAGAAACAATAAAGCATAGTTGAGGGGGGAGTATGGTGGAAGAAAAGGTCTATGCCGGTGTTATAGTTAACCTGGATATTCCGGCTGCTGATAAGGTCTTTCACTATCGAATTCCGGGTAATTTGCTAAATGTCGTAAATGTGGGTGATCAGGTCCTTGTGCCTTTTCAACATCGTTTAATTTCAGCTTATGTTGTTAGCCGGGTAAAAAAGCCGGCAGTTCCCCGGGTGAAGGATATTATCCGGAATATATCTTCCCAGGTGCTGACAAAGGACAGAATAAAATTGGCAGCTTGGCTTGCTTTAAGGTATAATTGTTATTTGATAGAGGCGTTGCGAACCGTTCTGCCACCCGGCGGTGGGAAAAAAATACGCCAAAGGGGAAAGAAATTTGTATATTTAAAAAAACCGCGGGAAGATATCGAAAAATTCCGGGAGTCCTTGGAGCAAAGGGCACCCCGACAAGCCCAGATCCTCAGTTATCTTTTCGAGGCCAACACTCCGGTTACGGCTTCAGAGGTGGTTGATGCCATCGGGTGCAGCCCTGCACCGTTGAGAACCCTAGTAGAAAAGAAAATTATCCATATTAAAGAGCAGCGGGGGATACCCGGGCATTCTTTTAACCAGGATATATTTGTTTCTCCTTCGCCCCAAAGACTAACACCGGAACAAGAAGATGCTTGCAAAAGGATCTACCCAGCATTGGATAATAAAACTGCCTGTCGTTTTCTCCTCCATGGGGTTACAGGGAGCGGTAAGACGGAAGTGTACTTACGGGCGATAGCTAAAAATCTAGAATACGACCGGGGGGCAATAGTACTGGTCCCGGAGATATCCCTCACTCCCCAAATGGTAGCCCGTTTTCGGGATCGGTTTGGACCCCGGGTGGCGGTCCTGCACAGTCGCCTGTCCCTGGGGGAAAGGTATGAAGAATGGTGGCGGATACGACGGGGTGAAGCCCCTATAGTAATCGGTGCTAGATCTGCTATCTTTGCCCCGGTACCAGCATTGGGTTTAATAATCCTAGATGAGGAGCATGATAGCAGCTATAAGCAGGATGTTGACCCCAGGTATCAGACCCGGGAGGTGGCTGAATTTCGAAGCCAAGGGGAAGGGGCGGTATTAATTCTGGGAAGTGCGACGCCAGCTGTGGAAAGTTATTATCGGGCCCAAGCTGGTTTCTATCAGTTAATTTTTTTAAGCAGTAGGGTCGACGATCGGAAAATGCCGGATATCGAGTTGATAGATATGCGCAGCGAATTCGAAGCCGGCAATCGAAGTTTCTTTAGCCGCAATCTACAAAGAAGTTTGGGCACAGTTTTAAAAAATAGGGAGCAGGTTATCCTGTTTTTAAACCGGCGTGGGTTCGCTAATTTCGTACTTTGTCGCCAGTGTGGCTATGTGGCTCTTTGTCCTAACTGCAATGTTTCCCTGACTTTCCACGAAAAAAGCAATAGCCTTCGTTGTCATTATTGCTTCTATGAAATGTCTGTACCCTCTCCTTGTCCCCAATGTGGCAGTAAGTATATTAGACATTTCGGTCTAGGCACTCAGCGAGTTGAAGCAGAGATACAAAAATTATTCCCCAAGGCAAAAACCCTGCGCATGGATGCAGATACGACCGGAGGCAAGGATGCCCATGGTGAATTGCTGGCAGCCTTCGCCGGAGGAAGTGCGGATGTTTTAATCGGTACCCAGATGGTAACAAAGGGGCTTGATATTGCACAGGTTACCCTGGTGGGGGTAATTAGTGCCGATACCTCCCTCAATTTTCCGGATTTCCGTTCCGGGGAGCGCACCTTTCAACTTTTGACCCAGGCGGCAGGTAGGGCCGGGAGGGGACACAAAAGGGGTAAGGTTATAATACAGACCTATACACCGGAACACTACAGCATTCAGGCCGCCTACCAGCAAAACTACGAGGCTTTTTATCGACGGGAAATAAGAAACAGAAAACGCCTTCATTATCCACCTTTTAGCCAGCTAATTAGCCTGGTAGTGAGTGCTAATGATGATAAAAAAGCAGCAACTGCAGCATTACAATTAGCGGAGATGTTGCGTAAAGAGCTGCCATCCACATGCCGCCTTTACGGTCCGGGCCCAGCGCCACTGTCGAAAATCCGGGGCAGGTACCGCCATCAGCTTGTTATCAAAGGAACTAACCTATCTAGGCAGGCAAAATTGTGGGTTACACTTCGCAAAGAGTTTGAAATGGGACCTGGCCGCAGTGGTATTAGCCTTAGCTTTGATATCGCGCCTGAATCATTGCTATAAAGGAGGAGGAAATTGGCTCTAGTAGATATCTGCCGTTTGGGGGATCCGATTCTGCGACAAAAGGCGGAATCTGTGCCCAAAGTATCGCAGAAAATAAAAGACTTGTTGACGGATTTGACGGATACCATGTATGCTGCCCCCGGTGTGGGGTTAGCTGCGCCCCAGATCGGCGTTAGTAAACGCGTCATAGTCATTGATGTGGGTGAAGGGCTGTTACAATTAGTAAATCCCGTCCTGTTAAGCCAATCAGGAAACGAAATAGCAACTGAAGGCTGTCTAAGTATACCGGGTATCGTGGGTGACGTAAATCGAGCGACTGAGGTAGTAGTCCGGGGATTGAATAACAAGGGTCGCAGAATAGAAATTCGTGCCTCCGGGTTTTTGGCCCGGGCCTTGCAGCACGAAATCGATCACCTGGAGGGTATTTTATTTATTGATAAAGCTACTAATATCAGGGAAGCCCCTGGGGAAGAAGATGATTCCAAGAAGGAGGAAATCTGAAAAATGCGCATCCTCTTCATGGGAACACCACAATTTGCCCTTGATTCACTGCAACTATTATTGGAGGCTGGGAAACAGCTGGTGGGAGTCATTACCCAGCCGGATCGGCCCCGGGGGAGGGGAAGAATTATTACACCTTCGCCGGTAAAGGCCTTAGCCCAAAAGAAAAATCTATTGGTTTATCAGCCCCAGGATCTGAAGGACCCGGCTGTACTCAAAAAACTGGGTACCCTCCAGCCCCATCTGATTGTGGTTGTTGCTTATGGGAAAATCCTCCCGCGAGAAATACTGGATCTGCCCACAAAAGGCTGTATAAACCTGCATGCATCCCTACTGCCCCGCTATCGTGGTGCTGCACCTATTCAATGGGCTCTCATGAAGGGGGAAAGGATAACGGGTGTAACCACCATGTATGTAGACGAAGCATTGGATGAGGGTGACATTATATTGCAATCTGAAGTACCGATTCTTTCCAGTGATACCATGGGTAGCCTACATGATAAATTGTCCTCCGCCGGTGCAGAACTTTTGTTGGAAACAGTGGAAAAAATCAGCTCCGGGACTGCCCCCAGAACACCTCAACCCGAAAAAGGAGCCACCTTTGCCCCCCCTCTGAAACGTTCCCACGAAATACTTGACTGGACTAGAACCGCCCGGGAACTTTGGTTCCAAGTGAGGGCCTTGAATCCACGCCCGGGGGCTACTACTTATTGGCGTGGTTCTATACTTAAAGTCTGGGATGTTGCACCTGTAAGGGAAAATGGCAAGGAAGAGCAACCGGGTGAGATAGTGGCGGTGGATAAGCGAGAAGGTATATTTGTTAAAACCGGAAGCGGTCTTTTACACTTAAAGGAATTGCAACCAGCAGGAAAGCAGAGGATGTCGGCCAGTGATTTTGCCCGGGGATATGGAGCAAAAGTAGGAGTAGTATTGGGCAAATAAACATAGGGGTGATTCCGTGCCGGTAAAAAAACGAGTATTTTTAGGAGCTCTCCTGACAGGTATTTTTATTATCAGTGGACTTGGCATTTTATTATGGTATTTTACCTTTAAAGAGCCGGGAAAATTTACCCAGTCCCTCTTTTTTATTATAGGCCTATTGCTTTTTTTAGGTGTCGCCCTTACCCTTGGGGGGGTAATGGGCATTGTCTTTAGCCTTCTCACGGGAAAATCATATTCCTTTTTACGTCTGCCCAGCCAATTTATTATTGCCCATCTCCTACCCCTTGTAATTCGTTTGGGTAAAATATTCCGCATTACAAAGGAAAGGGTAGAGCTCTCTTTTATTGAAGTAAACAATGCCCTGATCAAATCCCAGGTAAGAAAAAATATTAAGCCTGAAGAAATATTAATTTTAGCACCCCACTGCCTGCAAAACTCTGAATGTACCCATCGTATTACAACTGACGTCAATAATTGCCGGCGCTGTGGCCGTTGCCGCATTGCTGATCTGCTAGAATTAAGGGATGAATATGGAGTTAAAATTGCAGTGGTAACCGGTGGTACCTTGGCCAGGAGGGTCGTCAGTAAGTATCGGCCCCGGGCAATCGTAGCCATTGCCTGTGAACGCGATTTGAGCAGCGGCATACAAGATGTTCACCCTTTACCAGCCTTGGGTGTGGTAAATATTCGTCCTGAAGGCCCTTGTTTTAACACCCAGGTGAACCCAGCCCTGGTTAGGGAGAATTTGGAATTCTTCTTAGCCATGGATAAGACATAATAGACAAATGTAGAAGGGGGGGAACTACAGATGTTTTTTCTTATTGCGATGGTAATAATGCTGTTTATTCTACCCTGGCTAATTATACCTTTGGCCATATTTCTACTCTTTAATTTATTGTTACTACCCTTCGGCTTCACCTTTCGTTCCCTATTGGGTCTAATAACTATCCCCAAGCAAATCTGGCAGATTGCTACTAATAGGCGGTTACGCATCAACCATGCCTTGGAACATGCAACCATTAATGTGGTTGAGGAGCGCTATGGCCCCCAACAATTAGTTGGTTTTGCCCAGGAAGATGGTTTTTTCATCAAAGGTGCTATCCAACCCGATTTACTCGAAGAGGCTGCTCGATCAGGCCTCAGGAGGCTACTTCAAGGTGAGCATAACCTGGCACTGCATCGGCGTTGTGGCACCAGTATAGCAGCTGCCAATTTCTTATCGTCAGTTGTATTTCTTTTGCTGTTATTGCTTACCCGTCAATTTACCCTTCTCAATGTGATCTTGGCTATGTTAGCTGCTAATCTAATGGGCCCCCTTTTGGGCAAATGGGTGCAGGTTCATTTCACTACCCGGACCGATGTCGGTAATGTGGAAATTATAGGTGTGGAATATCGAACTCCCCATTATGGTTTTTTCCCCATCCAATTGGGATTTGCACCCTTAGAATACTTTGTGCGAACCCAATTTTACTATTAGCATTTGGGTATGGGACCAGTGAAAGGCTATAAATATCGCTAGCTGGCAAAATGGCCCCCCTTGGCGGGTGAATAAAAAAGGGAGTTATGTAAATTTCAGCTCCCTTAATTTCTTACTTAACAAAGGGATATAATCCTACCGCCACCGTGCTGGGGGCATTGAGCCTGTGCATGGATTACATGGGCAATGGAAAATAGACGGTCTTTCCTGTGGCTCCAATGGCGCATAAATGGATTATTGGGCAATTAGCCTGCTTTATAGTATAATTGAAGGGGAACGGTTTTGGAGGGATAATGTAATTGCAGCGGGTCAATATTAAAGATCTTACCCGGCAGGAACTGGAGCACATAATAACTGATCTGGGTGAACCGGGCTATCGTGCTCAACAAATTTGGGACTGGCTCTATAGGAAATATATGTTTTCCTTTGCTAATATGAGCAATTTACCCCCGGGGTTACGGAAGAGGTTGGCTGACAAAACCTTTATTTCTTGGCCTCGGCTTTTAAAACGGCAGGAAGCGGAAGACACAATAAAATATCTCCTGCAATTACGGGATGGGCAAGGGATAGAAACAGTTCTAATGCGTTATAGATCCTGGCATTCCCTATGTCTTTCCACCCAAGTAGGGTGTGCTATGGCCTGTAAGTTTTGTGCCTCTACCCGTGGAGGAAAATTGCGTGATCTCTCCACAGCAGAAATGTTGGATCAAGTTTTATTTGTCCAGAGGGAACTTAATAGTAAAGGGGATAAACCTATAACCAGGGTTGTGTTGATGGGAATGGGGGAGCCCCTTGATAATTATGAAAACGTAATCAAATTTATTTATATCCTGCACGATCCCGACGGCTTAAATATGGGCTTCCGCCGCATTACCATTTCAACCTGTGGCTTGGTTCCCGGTATTATGAAGTTAACTCAAGAGGGAATACCAGTTAACCTTGCGGTTTCCCTCCATGCCCCCGACAACAAACTGCGTGATAAGATTATGCCCATAAATAAGCGATACCCCCTGGAAAAATTACTAAAGGCCTGCCGCGAATATGTGGAGGTAATTGGAAGACGTATTACCTTAGAATATACTTTAATAGCCGGGATGAATGATAGCCTAAAGCATGCAGAAGAACTAACCCGGTTGCTAGACAATTTATCCTGTCATATTAATATAATTCCCTTGAACCCAATACCGGGATGTGATTATAGGCCCTCTAGCCCCAAAACAACCACTGGCTTTGTCAATTATCTACGGGCTAGGGGAATGTCGGTAACGCAACGGAGGGAAATGGGGCAAAGTATTACTGCTGCCTGTGGGCAGTTGCGGTTGGTGAGGGGTAAAGGGGGAAGAATAGACAATAGTGAGGGGCAGGGCAATGATTACTTGGGGTAAAACTCACATTGGACAGGTTAGGGATAAAAATGAAGATTGCTATATAATTCGTTACCGGGACGGAAAGGGTTTCTTGGCCGTTGCCGATGGTATGGGAGGCCATCGGGCGGGCGAGGTTGCCAGTGCTATGGCCATCAACTTGCTTTACCTTTACTTGGAAGATGTCTTAAATACTCCTATAGCTAATAATAGCATGGACTGGAGCCCCTTCCTACGGGAAGGAGTTGAAAAATGCAATAACAGTATATATAAGGCTGCCTTACAGGTGCCGGAATATTCCGGTATGGGGACCACCCTGACGGCAGCCTTGGTTTTGGGGAATAGGTTATACTATGCCCATGTTGGTGACAGCCGCTTTTACCTTTACCGTCAAAATACACTACAGCTTATGACCAGGGATCATTCCTTGATTCAGGATCTATTAGAAGAAGGATTGGTCAGCCCCCAAGAGGCACTAAACCATCCCCGTCGCCATATTCTGACCCAAGCCGTGGGAACTGAAAAGGAAGTTGATGTAGATACTAGGGGCCTAGAGCTGCTTCCGGGAGACCTTTGCCTCTTGTGTACCGATGGACTGAGCAACAGTGTTACGGATTCTGAATTAGAGCAAATCCTTAAAAAGCATAATTCCCCTGCTGCACAGGGACAGGCCCTATTAGATCTTGCCAACGGTAGGGGTGGAGAAGATAATGTGACTATTGTTTTGGCGCGGGTTGAGGCCTGTTCCCAGGAGTAATTTTAAGGAGTGAACAGATGTGAAGGGGAGAATCCTCGGAGCCCGATATGAGCTCTTAGAACAACTAGGTGGGGGCGGAATGGCTATAGTATATAAGGCTCATTGCCATGTCCTTGATCGTCTTGTGGCCATAAAGTTCTTACGGGAAGAGTTCCTCCACGACGAAGATTTTGTGCGTCGTTTCCGTCGTGAAGCAAGGGCTGCCGCTGCCTTATCCCACCCCAACATTGTGGGAATTTATGATGTGGGACAGGAGGGCGATCAACAATATATTGTTATGGAATATGTCCAGGGAGAAAACCTAAAAAATTATTTGCGCTCCCGGGGTACCCTCGCAACCAAAGAAGCTGTTTATTTCGGCCAGGAGATAGCCAAAGCATTGGTGCATGCCCACGATAACGGCCTGATCCACAGGGATATCAAACCCCATAATATCCTAGTTACCCCGGAAGGAAATGTAAAGGTTACTGATTTTGGCATTGCCCGAGCGGTTGGCGGTGGAACATTGACGGCAACGGGTAATATATTTGGCTCTGTTCACTATTTTTCCCCCGAACAAGCCCGGGGTGGTTTCGGTGGGATTCCGTCGGATCTTTACTCCCTTGGTATTGTCCTGTATGAAATGGTTACTGGCCAAGTTCCCTTCAAAGCTGAGAACCCGGTAGGTATTGCTGTTAAGCATTTGACTGAAACTCCGCAACGGCCGCGGGAATTAAATCCTGCTATAACCCCTGGCCTGGAGGCTATTATCCTCAAAGCCCTGAGCAAGGAAGAAGATAAGCGGTACCAAACCGCCGATGATATGTACCGGGATTTAGATGGCCTTGGATTCAGGCCCGCTGTTTCTAGCCAAAAAGCCCAATCATCGTCCCCACTGCCCATAAGAGAGATTCTCCCCGCCGAAGATGACTTCCCCACATTAGAAGTTATCAACATAAATGGGATTGATGGTAAAAGAAGCAATAATAAAAACAATAAATCCCAAAGAAATAAAAAACCGCCGCTGGCCATAGGCGGCATTCTGATCCTACTTTTAGTTTTAGGAGTATTTTGGGGCGGGTATAGGGCCTGGCAGTGGTTTTATTTCCAGCCCCTGGTGGAAGTCCCCGGGCTGATAGGGAAGCCTATGGCGGAAGCAGAGGCCCTTTTAAAGGAAAACGGCCTAACATATAGGATACTGCGGAGCGAATATCACGAAGATCCAGCCGATACGGTAATAGATCAATATCCGGAAGCAGGCACCATGCGCAAGGAAGGAAATACAGTAGAAATTGTACTGAGCCTGGGGCCAATACAAGCCCTAGTGCCAGATATTCGGGGGCTTAATCTTCAGGCGGCCAAAATAGAGTTGGAAAAACAGAACTTGATAGTAGGAGAAGTGGGGAGAATAAATGATGATGTGGTTCCCCTAGATCTGATTGTAAGGCAGGACCCGGAGGCCCACATAGCGTTGGAACCCGGCAGCAGTGTTAAAATATACCTCAGTAAGGGACCCAAGATCCAGGAGGTTACACTACCCAATTTCCGCGGTCAGGACCTGGAGTTAGTGGAGGACACAATTGCAGAATTAAATTTAGTTCGGGGAGAAATCAAAGGGGATTATAATAACATTTATGCTCCCGGTGAAGTTATTGATCAGTCCCCGGCCCCATATGAGCTCATAGAAGAAGGTAGTATCATTAATTTAGTAGTTAGCCTTGGTCCACTGGCCGATGATACTAATGGCGAATATGAGTGATGTCTGCCTGACTACCATAATTTATTTAGGATGTTTATTTTAGGGGGGCCCGGAAAGGGGGAAGGAGGTGGGCACACGGAAAGGAATAGTCATCAAGGCCGTGGGGGGGTTCTATTTCGTCGATACCCCCCAAGGGATGTACCGCAGCTATATCAGGGGAAGGTTAAAACGAGAAACAGAGGTTTTAGTCGGAGATAAGGTAAAAATTAAAGTTTTCGATGGGGATAATGCTATTGTTGAGGAAATTTACCCACGGCAAAATAAATTAATGCGCCCGGCAATTGCCAATGTAGATCAGGGTGTCATAGTTATGTCCATGGCCAATCCCCCGCTGAATTTAAATCTCCTTGATCGGTTCCTGGTACTTGTCCAGGCCGCCGGTTTGAAAAGTATTATTTGCTTCAATAAAATCGATCTGGTTTCCAAGGCGGAAGTTAAGGAAATTACAAAGACTTACCAACAGGCCGGGGCTATAGTAATCCCCACTAGTGCAAAAACAGGTGATGGAGTTGAAATATTAGGCGAGGTGTTAAGAGGAAAAGTATCAGTACTGGCTGGCCCTTCAGGGGTGGGGAAATCAAGCCTTTTAAACCGCATCCAACCGGGTTTTTCCCTTCAGATAGGAAAAATAAGCCAAAAGTTGAGGCGAGGCCGGCATACTACCAGGCATGTTGAATTACTAACCCTGGCTAGAGGGGGACGGGTAGCCGATACCCCCGGTTTTACTTCCCTCGCCTTGGACGAGATTGATCAAAGGGAGCTTAGGTATTATTTTCCCGAGTTCATAGAATGGGCCCCGAACTGCCGCTTTCCCGGGTGTTTGCACTGGCGGGAACCCGGCTGTGCAGTTAAGGAGGCGGTAAAGAAAAAACAGGTCGACCAGGGTAGATATCATCGTTACCTTGACCTTTTGCAAGAATTGGAGGGTTAAGCAATGGTAATAGTTTCCCCCTCTTTACTGGCAGCGAATTTTGCTATTTTGAAAGATGAGGTTAAACGCATTGATGCCGCTGGGGCTGATATGCTCCACCTGGACATTATGGACGGCCACTTCGTACCGAATCTCACCTTTGGCGTACCTATTGTTAAGGATTTACGGCCCCTAACAAATTTGCCCTTTGATGCACACCTAATGGTAAAAAACCCAGATATGTACCTAGAACCCTTGGCAGTAGCCGGAGTGGACATAATTACTGTCCATGTGGAAGCAGCATTACACTTGCATAGAACATTGCAGTCCATTAAAGAACGGGGCCTAAAGGCCGGGGTGGCGTTAAATCCTGCCACACCCCTTTGCTTTCTGGAACATATTTATTCGGAACTTGATTTAATTCTAATAATGTCTGTTAACCCGGGCTTTGGTGGCCAGCAATTTATACCTGAATCCGTTGCCAAAATTAAGACCTTGCGTAGACATCTGAAGAATATGAATATGGCCCCCGCAATTGCGGTAGACGGTGGCATAAATCTAGAAACTGCACCTAAAGTGATTGCCGCCGGGGCTAATATAATCGTGGCCGGGTCAGCCATTTTTGGTGCAAAGGATGCAAAAAAGATGATAACCGCATTACGCGGTTAACTAGACACCAACAACACTCTGTTTTGGGGAAAGCGCATCAAATTGCAGGTGCGCTTTTTCGCTTGCAGTAGCAAAGCACTTTTGGGCTGAATACTATTGTAATAGCGGTTTAGGAGGGGTTTAGAACAAACATGTAAAGGAGGGACAGCAGTGCGAGTACACGTGTTTAAGGTACCGCGTATTATAGGTAACCTTCTCTTGGGGATTATGGGGATATTCAAAAGAACAAAATGACTATCACTTCTATTAATGGGAGCGGCGAGGGGGAAAGTAGGGGGAAAATATAAGTTTTAAAAAAGTCACCCGGCTAGATATTCAAAGGCATTAATTGCCAAAGATAATTACTAACTTGATAGCCCTAATATGATACATGTAGGCATGGGGAAATTAAAATCAGGCCAAAAAATAAAATACCAGAGAATACATTTATAGGGCTGGAGGATCCAGCCCTTTTTATGTTGGCAAGAAAAAGATTTAGACTATAAGTTAAAGAGCACGCTGTACCTTACCAGAGCGCAAACAGCGGGTGCATACGAGTACTCTTTTGGATGATTTCCCCACAACTATCTTGACTTTTTGTAAGTTGGGGAGCCAACTCCGCTTTGTCCTAATATGAGAACGGCTAGTTTTGTAACCTGTTTGTCTACCTTTTCCACAGATTGCACATACCTTTGCCATAACCACACCTCCCACTAGCTGATCTGCCATTAATGACCTGCTGTGTATTTTATCACAAGAGTATTAGGCCTGCAAGATGATGTGGGGAAAAATTATAAGGAGACAAAAATACCGGTTATTTCGCCGCATATTAAACTAGGATAGAGGTTTTCAAGGGAGCAAAACCTTTTAAAAGGCTGGCGGAAAAAAGGTAACATGCTATAATTGAAAAGAGGGTTTCCAATTCTAAGGCAGAAGATAAAAGCATACTCTCCATAATAAGGAGGTAGACCCGTGTCAAATAGCAGGAGGGAGGGGCTTATTATGGGTAAGGAACTCGGTACAGAGCTCGGCAAAATTATCATATCCGAGGAAGTCCTCGCCACCATAGCTGGTATGGCCGCTGTAGAATGCTATGGTTTAGTGGGGATGGCCGCACGTAAAATTAAGGATGGCTTGGTTGAGCTTTTGGGCCAGGAGAATATTAGCCGTGGGGTTGAAGTAACTATTAATGAAAGTGATGTCCATGTCAACTTGCATATTATAGTTGGTTATGGGCTGAAGATTTCCGAGGTGGCTCATAATGTAATGGAGAAGGTCAAATACAGCATCGAACACACAACAGGGCTACCGGTGGGTCGAGTTAATGTTACAGTTCAAGGGGTTAAGGTAAGCAAAGAGCAACCGAGGAGGTAAAGAAATGCAGCTTGAAATCTTGAAAGGGGTACACCTAAGACAGATGTTACTTGCCAGTGCTGCCCTGCTGCAGGAAAACAAACAAGAGTTAAATTCACTTAATGTTTTCCCAGTACCCGATGGGGATACGGGAACAAATATGAGCCTCACCATATCGGCTGCTGTTACGGAAGTGGAAGGTACTAATGATGATTTATGCAATGTAGTCGATGCCCTGGCCAATGGATCCCTCATGGGAGCCAGGGGAAACTCCGGGGTTATTCTCTCCCAATTGTTTAGGGGTTTTGCCAGCAGCTTAGAAGGTAAATTATCAGTTCAGCCCCTGGAATTTGCCCGGGCCTTGCAAGAAGGAGTAAAAACAGCCTACCTGGGAGTTATGAAGCCCGTAGAAGGTACCATTTTAACTGTTGCCAAGGAAGGGGCCAAGGCGGCTATGAAGGCTGCCCGTCGGGGTGAAGATATAATAGGGCTACTGAAAATAGCAATCCGGGAAGCTGAGGAAACCCTGGCTCGCACCCCGGAAATGCTTCCAGTGTTAAAGGAAGCCGGTGTGGTTGATGCCGGAGGGAAGGGCCTTTTATACATTCTGCAAGGTGCCCTGGAAGGATTATCCCCCGATAAGCTTATTTACCCGCCCGCCTATGTAAGCCCCGAAATAGAGGGGGCGGAAATAAAAACAGCCTTGGATAAATCTCCAGTCCTAGAATACCAGTATTGTACCGAATTCATTATCAAGGGTGAAGACCTTAATGTTGATAAAATGCGGGAGCAGTTAAGCACAATGGGTGACAGCATCATGGCAGTTGGAACAACAAAAGTGGTCAAAGTCCATATTCATACCAATCATCCGGGACAGGTTTTGGAGTTGGGCCTTAGGCAGGGCACTTTACACGACTTGAAAATTGATAATATGGCTGAGCAACATCGTGAAATTTTGGATATGTCGGCTCAAAACAACCTTTCTTCTACACCTAAGACTAGGGCCGATTCTGCGGGAAAGGAAGAGGAGGAGGGTTTGGGCGTAATTGCAGTAGCCCTGGGGGAAGGTATGGGCAACATTTTGAGGAGCCTGGGTGTGGAACGAGTAGTTAGCGGGGGTCAAACTATGAATCCCAGTACGGAAGACCTATTGTACAATATCGAAAACAGTAGGTACAGCAGTATTATCCTTTTACCCAACAACAAAAATGTGATTTTAGCTGCACAGCAAGCACGGAAACTTTCCAATAAACATGTATATGTAGTTCCGACAACTACTATTCCCCAAGGAATTGCCGCCTTGTTAGCCTTTAACCCCGATGCCAGCCTGGAAGCCAACGGTGAAGATATGTCAGCTGTTATAGGGGAAATAAAGACAGGTGAGGTAACCTATGCCGTCCGGGACTCCCGCTTTAATGGGGAGGAAATCAAGAAAGGCGATATCATAGGCTTGGCCCAGGGTGATATTGTTGCCATTGGGCGGGAACCAACAGAAGTGGTGATGGGATTAATGGAACATTTGGTGGAGGAAACGAGCGAAATAGTGACTATTTATTATGGAGAAGGGGCCACTTCTACTGCCACCGAAAAACTGGCCGTAAAAATCCAAAATGCTTATCCCCATTGTGATGTTGAGGCCTATAATGGTGGACAGCCCTTATATTATTATATTCTATCGGTGGAATAAATTAAAAAGGAGGTATGCAAAATGGCCATTGCCATTGTATGTGATAGTACCGCTGATTTACCCCGGGAAATAATAAAAAAATACGGAATTCATGTTGTCCCCCTCAAGGTCCATTTTGGTGAAGAAGAATATAGGGATGGGGTTGATATTTCCCCCCAAGAATTTTATAAAAAAATGCAGGCCAGTGGTATACTGCCCACAACATCACAGCCTTCCCCCGGGGAATTTGCTGAGTCTTACCACAGCATTTTAAAAGAGGGGAAAAACACCATAATCTCCATCCATATTTCAGCACATTTGAGTGGTACCCACCGTTCTGCAATTGTGGCTAAGTCTATGCTGCCCAAGGCCGACATTGAGATTGTTGATTCTAAACAAGCCTCAACGGTTCTGGGCTTAATAGTACTTGAGGCAGCCAGGGCCGCCAAATCCGGCAAAACAAAGGGAGAGGTGCTTTCTCTAGTCAATGAAATGGTAGAAAAAATAAGGGTTTTCTTTATGGTCGATTCCCTAAAATATTTAGAAAAGGGTGGTCGTATCGGTAAAGCCCAGGCTGTTTTGGGTTCTATGCTGAACATAAAACCAATATTAACCTTGGAAGAAGGAATTATTGTTCCAGCCGCCAAGACCAGGGGACGAGCCAAGGGGATAGAACAACTTTTAACCCGGATGCAAACCAATATTGGAACCGGGGAACAGTCTTTAATGGGCATAATGCATGCAGTGGAATATGACGGAATGGAAAACTTAAAAAATAAAGTAAAGGATAAATGGCAGCCTCAAGAACTTATCGTCAGCGATATAGGGCCGGTTATCGGGACCCATGTTGGGCCAGGTACCCTAGCCCTAATCGGTCTTAAACCATAATTCACCCCACAGGCTGTTCAGGCGGGTGAATAAAAAAACATATCTTTGTTGCCATGATTATCCGGGAGTGATTGCATGCCGGACCAGGTTAAACTTGAAGACAGCCTGCGGAAACTTTCTGGAATAGGGCCGCATCGGGTCCAACTTTTCGAGCAATTGGGACTGGGCACCATTGGTGACTTGCTATTCCATTTTCCTCGCCGATGGGAAGATAGAAACATACAACCAACCTTCAACAATCTCAGCCCCGGTATAAAGGCTACAGTTCGGGGCTGGTTGATGGGTGGGGATGAAAGGCGTCCCCGACCAGATATGACAATTAGCAGCTTTAACCTTCGGGATAAAAAAGGCAATACCATTGGCTTGGTTTTTTTCAACCAACCCTTTCGTAAAGGCCAGCTCAACCGGGGGCGGGAAATAATTGCAACAGGCAAGGTTGAAGAACGTTTCGGCCAATTGCAGATGAATAATCCGAAGGTGGAAACAACGATACGAAGTAACAGTTTGCATTATGGCCGTATTGTACCTATTTACCCTGCTAGCAAAGGCCTTTCATCACGGCTGTTGCGTACTGCCGTTCATGCAGCCCTGAAAACCTGTAATAGCGAAATAAAAGAAATTATACCCCCCGGTATTAGAAAACGCCATCAATTATTTCCCCGGGCTGCCGCAATTAGGGAAATGCATTTTCCCACTGACTGGAAGGCACTGCGGAGGGCTCGGCATACCCTTGCCTTTGAGGAACTTCTTTTGTTACAGCTGGGCATATTGCAGACCCAAGCAAACATTAATGGTATTTCACATCAACCCGATGGGGAATTAGTAGCAAAATTTCTAGCGAATTTACCCTTTCGGCTGACCCAAGCACAAGAACGTGCCATCATTGAATTAGCCCGGGACATGGAAGGAACCCAACCGATGAACAGACTTCTCCAGGGGGATGTGGGGTCTGGAAAAACAATTATTGCTGCCTATGCCCTGGTAAAATCAGTAGAAAACGGCTACCAAGGTGTGCTGATGGTACCTACGGAAATTTTGGCAGAGCAGCATTATCTAAACCTGTGTCATCTTTTCAAACCCCTGGGTCTAGATGTAACCTTGTTATCCGGTTCTATCACCGGTCCGGTAAGGGACAAAATAGGAGAAAACATTAGATGCGGGAAAACCCAGGTAGTAGTCGGAACCCATGCCGTTATTCAAGAAGGAGTTGAATTTGCAAATCTGGGGGTGGTGGTCATTGATGAGCAGCACCGTTTTGGTGTTTCCCAGCGTTCTCACCTCTTAAAAAAGGGGGATAATTGTGATTTGCTAACTATGACAGCCACACCTATTCCCCGTACACTGGCATTGGTGTTCTATTCTAAGCAAAATGTTACCATATTAGATGAGCTCCCACCGGGGCGACGGCCTGTTAAAACATATTGGATTGGTGAAAGGGCCCGCCCTAGGGTCTATGAATTTCTGCGACGGCAGGTGTTAGAGGGTAGGCAGGCCTATATTGTCTGCCCCCTGATTGAGGAATCAGAAAAACTAGAGGTGAGGGCCGCAACTGAATTATTAGCTAGTTTGCGGGAAAGGGTATTTCCAGAGTTAAGGCTGGGACTTATACATGGCAAGTTGGCATTAGTTACAAAAGAAAAAATAATGGCGGAGTTCCAGGGTGGAAAAATTGATATCCTAATTTCGACTACCGTCATTGAGGTAGGGATCGATGTACCAAATGCTTCTATCATTATTATAGAAAATGCGGAAAGATTTGGCCTCGCCCAACTGCATCAGCTGAGGGGTCGGGTAGGTCGGGGGACACATGATTCTTATTGCTTTCTCCTTGGCGCTCCTTCCACCGAGGAAGGGAAACAACGACTAGAAGCAATGACCAAGACCAGCGACGGCTTTCGTCTGGCGGAAATGGATCTAAAAATGCGGGGGCCAGGTGAATTGCTTGGAACCCAACAGAGTGGATTACCGGTGCTAAAGGTTGCAAATCTCATTGATGATATTGTTCTCATGGATGGGGCACGTAAAGAGGCCCGTGATATCCTCTTACAGGATCCAACCCTAAGGGCTCCGGAACATATTGCGTTACAGCAATCTTTGCCAGATTTATTTGGTTCCAACTGGCATAGAAGGCGGGCTTAAACCTTAACGGTGAAAATTCAATTCTGCTTTACTGCAGGTAGCGGAAGACATCCTTTTCTTTCACAGCAGGATGAAGGGCAACATTAAGGGCACCGGACAATATTTGGGAAAGATTTAGTATTAAAAAATCTATTTCTTTGGGGGTAACATGAAGATCCCCGATTCCCGGGCCCAGCACAGCCTGGATGGTCTGACGTTTGTCAGCTGCTCCCAGTTTGCCCATAATACCTAAATCCATTTCTCCCTTTACCTGTCCCAACAGTGTTTCAATAACGTCATAAGCAATATTAGTCGCATGCACCACGGTGGGTACTCCGATGGCAATAACAGGTACCCCCATGGTTTCCTCATTAAGTGCCAGTCTCTTGTTGCCCACCCCGGAGCCCGGATTAATGCCATTGTCCGCCAACTGGATGGTGGTACATACCCTATCCACATTACGGGCCGCGAGGGAATCAATGGCTATTACCAGGTCGGGCTTAACATTCTGGACAATTCCCCGCACTATTTCACCGGTTTCGATACCGGTTATGCCTAACACCCCTGGTGCCAAAGCGCTGACTATTCTCAGCCCCTCCCCCAGCTCCTCTGGTGCGTACTGGGCGATGTGCCTGGTAACCATTAGTTTGTCTATAACCCGGGGGCCAAGGGCATCGGGTGTTGCATGCCAATTTCCTAAACCTATAACCAAAACTGCAGCATTTTCTGCTAGGTTAAACAACTTTTCCAGCTCACGGGCCAGGATTTGACTGATCTCTTCTTGAATAACCTTATTGGTCTGCCGTAGGTATTGGGATTCAATGGTAATGTAATTTCCCGGTGGTTTTCCCATGGCTTGGGCACCCTCAGGAGTAGTTATTTCTACAGATGATACATGGGCATATTCACCCGTATCCTCTTTAAACGTTACTCCAGGGACGGCATGTCCTTGCTGGGTTAGGAATTGTCTAGCCTCTACAGCTAAATCCGTTCTGATACTGGGGTTTTTAGTGCTAAATACTTTTGCGGGCATGTACTATCAACCTCCATTTTGCAACTTAGTTATCATTTATGCGGGTGGGTTAAATACAAGACTTTGCCCTTAAAATTACCAATAAATCCAGAGTGGGTAATCCCATAAAACAAGGCTTATGGCGGCCCGG
>JAAYTH010000140.1 GCA_012523785.1 Bacillota bacterium
AATCGGTTTTCTTTTGTACTGGTTGCCTGGTGCTTATATCCCCAACCGGAGGCATTTCTTCCTTAATTTCCGCAGATACTATTTCTTCTAGTCTTTGCACCACATTTTCTGCTTCCCCAAGACGTTTGTGACTGACCAGCCAACGGGGTGATTCCGGAAGGAAGCGCAAAAACAATGGTAGCGCAAAAGCGGGTAACACCCCAATGAGAAATAAATACCGCCAGCCAAAACGGGGCACAACCCAAAAACCCACTAGGGAGGCAGCGACCATTCCCATTACGAAAACCAATTGGTATAAAAGGGTAAACCTACCACGGCTTTCGGCCCTACTCAATTCATTGATATATGTGGCTGCAACGGGGACTTCCCCACCCAGGCCCAATCCCTGAATGAATCGGAAAATAAGCAGGGAAGTATAGTTTTGAGAAAAAAAGCAGGCCAGCGACATAAAGCCGAGTATGGCCACACTTAAGGTTAGGGATTTAACCCGGCCAATCCTTTCCGCCAAAATACCGAATAAAACAGCCCCAACAAGCTGGCCAAGATACCCCGTGGATATTAACAAACCCGCTCCAGTGGGGGCAATGTTCCATAGCGGAATCAGAACCGGTAGTACATAGGCGATGGTAACAGAATTAAAGGCATCAAAGAAGGTGGCAATACCGACAATTGCCCGCATTTTAACATGCCAAAAGGAAAAAGGAATACGTTCCAGCCTGGCTATAACATTTTCCATCCGGGCCGTTTCTTGACTCGCCATAAATCTATCCCCTTTTTTGATTTAACCTGTACAGGACCAGAAATAAGACTTAAAATCCCTTTAACACTTCCTCCATTTCCCCTTCGTCAATCACATTGAGCCCGGTGTTGACCAGTAAGGTCCTTAGGGTATCGACTTCTTTTCTTTGTGGTCTGGGTTGGGGTGGACGCATATAAGGATGGGGAATCAAACCCCGTAGCCATGTAGCCGCCTTATATCTAATATGCAATCTTGACCATTCCGAATAAACATACTCGTGTAATTCGGCCAAACCATTATCCCAGATTTCCCGGGCCCTTTTTACATCATTTTCCCGCCAAGCATTAATATGATCGATCATTGGTTCCATTGCATAGTTAAATGAACCCGTTACAGTTCCATCAAACATATCCAAGGCCAGGGCTTCGTGGAAAAAAACTGCACAGGCCCCAAAGATGCCAACATGCTGATCCAATTCCCTCAAGGCCCGGGCCAGTTTCCTAAACCCCTCATGGCTATAGGTCATCTTCCAGCCGACAAAATCCGGAACTTCCTCGATCATCTTTAAGGTGGCGCTCAGGGGAAGCCCAATGCCAAAGGCCGGAGTGGTACTGGCTACAGGGTGGGCGATGGCGGGCAGATCAACCGCATCTTTAATGGCCTTAGCCATATCAATCCATACTTCCGGATATTTTTCCGCATCCCAGGAACCGGCAACATCCATTGCCCCGATGGGGGGTATGAGAAATACCCCTTCCGCACCGGCCTCTTGGGCATCAATAGCCACATCCACCGCTTCAGCAGTAGTTAGGCCTATTACACCCGCAAAAACAGGCATCTTGCCCCTGCATTCCTCCACAGCTATTTCCACATTCCTTTTCTTCTCTTCCCGCGATAGATAAAATACCTCCCCGGCTTCAGGGTTGATGACCATGCCCCCACCGGCATCGCGAAACTTAGGCTGGTTGAAATACTGCAAAAGGCTTCGTAGCGCTGATTCATCAACCTCATAGCCGCCCTTTTTATAAGGGGTTACTATAGCCACAT
>JAAYTH010000141.1 GCA_012523785.1 Bacillota bacterium
AAAACAAGAGACTATGCCATGCTTCTCTATGATGAGCAATTGAAGGTGATACATGTCACAACCCATATTTCCCTAAAGAAAGTAGTTGAAACCCTGAACAGGGACCGGATTTATACCGTTATAAAAATCGCCGACAATACCCTGCGAGAACTAGGCTATCGAAATCCCAAAATTGCCGTCGCGGGCCTCAACCCCCATGCCGGAGAGGGGGGCCTCTTTGGGGATGAGGAGGAGAGGGAAATTATTCCGGCCATTAAAGGGGCAAAAGCTGATGGAATCCAGGTCTTGGGGCCCATACCCCCGGATACGGTATTTTTAAAGGGAAAAAATGGCGAGTATGATATAATCGTCGCCATGTACCACGACCAGGGCCATATCCCCATGAAACTCCTGGGCTTTCACACCGGGGTAAATATCACCGCCGGCCTACCCATAATCAGAACTTCGGTGGATCACGGCACCGCCTTTGGCCGGGCCTGGGAGGGAAGGGCCAATTCCGGCAGTATGCTCCAGGCCATCTTGTTGTGTGAGAAGCTGGCCAGGAGTAAGTTGAGCAAATTGTAATTATTCCCGTGGGAAATACGTGTATATACAGATGGTGAAAATGGGCCTCCCGCCGGGGGGCTTTTTTAATGGATTGATCATTATTTGGGCATTGCTATTCTAAAATATGGCTTACAGTTTATTTCATCTTTTCAACAATGCCGTTGAGTATGACATCAAGGGGCATTGCCGAATAGGCAATACCTTTTCTGACGCCATTTAGTAAATTAAAAAGGGATTTCCTAGCCAATTATGGAATATACCGATTATGGATAGGAATAATCCACATATATAGGTGATGGTATAATATTGATGCCAGCGTTTTACCTTGGGATGATGCCAACAACTTTTTAATCCTTATTATGTTTGGTTCCCTTTCAGCACAAAATCAACTATAATAGGAGGCAGTGGTTTCCCATGGGGTTGGGGTGGCGCAAATTATCCTTGCATTTTTGTTACTGTTCGGTGGTGTCATGGGGTGCCATTCTAAACGAAATGAAGAATCCTTCAAGATCCTTCGGGCAATGCTTTCCCTTCGCTAGACCCCGGTTAGGCGGGATGACAGCTTAGAAGATTTGCAGCATTATGGTTTATGCCCTGATAATACCGCTGGCTAGTAGCCTTTTTCCCCCGCTACCGGAATAATTCTACCAAATGTCGAAAAGGTGCTGATTATATGGACGTATTGTGGCAAAAAGTACGGGAGGCTGTGTCATCAGTTCTTCCTATAACGGTAATAGTTACCATTTTAAACTTTACCATTGCCCCTATTGGTATGGAATTCTTCTTGCGATTTTTGCTGGGAGCGGCGGCCATAACCATTGGTTTGGGAATATTTTTGTTTGGTGCTGAAATGGCCATCCAACCCATCGGTATGCATATGGGCTCTTCGATTACTAGGCAGAGGAGTCTATTTCTATTGCTGTTCTCAGGTTTGCTTCTGGGGTTTTTAATTAATGTGGCTGAACCCGATCTTTTGGTGTTGGCCGGGCAGGTGGCGGCGGTTACCGCGGGGGCCATTACCTTTTGGGAGCTGGTCATCGTTGTTTCTATTGGCATAGGCTTAATGGTGGCCATTGGTTTGGGGCGGATTGTTTTTAGAATATCCCTGCCCAAGTTAATTACGGTGGCTTATGCAATAGTTTTCACCCTTTATATATTTGCTCCAGGCCCCTTCCTGGGTATTGCCTTTGATTCCGGGGGGGCCACCACTGGTTCTATGACGGTGCCCTTTATTCTGGCCCTGGGTATGGGGGTGGCATCGGTGGAAGGGGGGAAGGAGTCGGAGGAGGACAGTTTTGGCCTCCTGGGGTTAGCATCCATAGGCCCTATGCTGGCGGTCCTATCCATGGGTATTCTATCAGGTATAACAACCCTAACGGGTAGTTTACCTCCTCCGGCTGCCGTCAATAATGGCATTTGGCATCCTTTTATCTTGGCAGTCCCGCCGGTGGCCCGGGAAGTATTATTTGCCATTGCTCCCATCAGCGTACTATTCCTCATAGCACAGGTTCTGCTCATTAAATTGCCCCGGAGGACTTTATCCCGGATCCTGAAGGGATTAGTCTATACCTTTATTGGTTTGGTTTTGTTTTTGACCGGGGTGAATGCGGGTTTTATGGAAGCCGGCAATGCCATAGGCAGCGCTGTTGCCCTCTATGGTAATAATTGGCTAATTGTGCTGACCGGGTTTATTATTGGTTTTACTATTGTCTATGCAGAGCCAGCTGTCCATGTCCTCAATGATCAAGTGGAGGCTGTCACCAGTGGGCGGATAAAAAAGAGGGTCATTTTATATGCCCTGGCCATTGGGGTGGGTATGGCTCTCCTATTGGCCATGTTGAAGATCTTAATTCCCGGCCTTGACCTCTGGCACCTCTTGGTACCGGGGTATACCGTGGCCATAGTTTTGTCCCATTTTACCCCCACTATTTTTGTTGGTATTGCCATTGATTCGGGCGGAGTAGCCTCCGGC
>JAAYTH010000142.1 GCA_012523785.1 Bacillota bacterium
GGTAGAATCAGTTGGTGAGGTCAGTTTACGCTGATGGGTGTAGGAAAAGAATTCCCGCGATTTTAAGGAGACGGTTATTACTTGGGCAAGGTGGTTGGTGCTGCGCAGGCGCATGGCTACCATTTCGGTAAGGGAAAGTAAAAACATATGGGCTGTTTTTCTGTCTTCCACATCAAAGGAAATGGTGGAAGAGTTACCTACACTTTTTATTCCGGGGATATCTCCTACTGGGGATCCCTCAATGCCGTTAGCGTATCTCCAAATCAGAGCCCCGTGACTTTTAAGCCTTTTTTCCAGTAAAATTGGGTCTGCTTGGGCCAGATCGCCGATGGTATAAATGCCCATGCGGTGTAATTTGGGGGCCGTTGCCCTTCCTACCATAAACAGATCTTCAATGGGCAAAGGCCACAGCTTTTCCGGAATTTCCTGGGGGAAAAGGGTGTGGACCCTATCGGGTTTGGCGAAATCGGAGGCCATCTTGGCCAGCAGTTTATTCCCTGCTATTCCTATATTGACGGTAAAACCCAGTTCAGCTTTAATTCTATTTTTGATGTGATGGGCGGCCTCTATGGGGTCACCAAAATGCTCCTCCATTTTGGTATAATCCATAAACACCTCATCAATGGAATATCTTTGGATGGAGGGGGAATATTCTTTTAAAAGCTCCAACATGGCGGTGCTGCAGCGTATATACAGGTCGTATCGCGGATGGAATATTGAGATCTGGGGGCATTTTAGGCGGGCGGAGTATAAGGTGTCGCCGGTATTAATTTTATATTCTTTTGCCGGTATTGATTTAGCCAGTACTATTCCCCGCCTTTTCTCTGGGTCACCGCCAATTACAGAGGGGATGGTTCGTATATCAAGGGAGGCTCCATGCTGCAGCCGATCAACTGCCTCCCAGGAAAGGTAGGCAGAGTTGACATCAATGTGAAAGATGATCTTATTTTTTCCTGGCAAACCCAATCACTTCCCTTTTGGTTGTTGATTGTTTTTTAGTATTGCAATTGCTTTAATTTCCCGGAAATTTAGCTAGCTACATTATAACCCAAACACATGTTCGAGTAAAGGGGCAGACACTGTCCTTTTAATTCCAAATACCACCAAAAAGGGATTGGTATTTTCACAGCACTTAAAAAATCGGTAATTTGCTCCTTTAGGGGCCTCTAGGTGTGGATGCATCCCGGCTGCTTCCGGCTAAAATTGCCTTGACCTGCTGGAGATTGGTGGTGGGGTGTTGGCAGGTGAAGTTTTCACAAATATAGTAAGTAACCTTACCATCTAAAGGGGACATTTCGCTGACAAAAGGCGCGATTTCTTTTAATTTTTCTCCTCCATTTTTTCCCTTTAGGTAAAGAAATGTGGTGGTGGGGGCGAAAATTTGGCTGAAGGCCGCCAACTCGCGCTGTATTTTCCCATCTGTGGGAGGTGTTACTACAACTATCTCCCGGCTGGGGGCAAGGGCCTGGTGAAGTGCCAGCAAAGAAAAGGTATAACCGGCGGGGTAGTGGCTGATGGCTCTGGAGAAGGATTGAAGAATGTTGGCGGCCTGGTGTAAATGGTCTTCCCGGCCGGTGAGGCGGGCCAATCTGGTAAGGTTAAGGGCGGCCATGGAATTGCCCGATGGCATAGCCCCGTCATGGATGGCCTTGGAACGGGCAAATAGTTCCTCACTATCACTGCCGTAGAAAAAATACCCCCCTTCTTTTTGATCCCAAAAGAGATGGTTTTGCTTTTCCTGTAGTGTCAGGGCCCACTCAAGATAGTAGGGAATCGGATCCGTCTGGTATAATTCCAATAGTGCCCAGATGAGGGCAGCATAATCATCCAGATAAGCTGGATAAGCGGCTTCACCGTCCCGGTAGCGGGCCAGGAGGCGCCCCTGTCGGTTATGAAGATGGGTCCGGATAAATTCTGCCGCCCTTGTAGCCGCTTTTAAATATTTGGGCTCGGATAAAATCCGGGCACCCAGGGCCAAGGCGGCAATCATCAAACCGTTCCAGGAGGTTAAAACTTTATCGTCCCTGTGGGGGTGGGTTCGCTTTTTCCGGGCCGCAAAGAGTTTTTGATAAGCATCGGTAAGGCTTTCTTCTTCCCGGGGGTCTCCGGGTGTATTTAGGGCATGGATCCGGTTTAAGATACTTTTACCTTCAAAATTTCCCGACTTTGTAACCCCGTACCAACGGCAAAATTCTCCTCCTA
>JAAYTH010000143.1 GCA_012523785.1 Bacillota bacterium
AGTAGGTGAAAAGAATGAGCATAGATAAAATCATCGCCAGGGGTGTGCGGCAGCACAACCTAAAGAATATAGATGTGGAGATTCCCCGGGGGAAATTCGTCGTCATCACCGGGATCAGTGGCAGTGGTAAGAGCAGTCTGGCCTTTGATACCATTTACGCCGAGGGGCAGCGTCGTTATGTAGAATCCCTTTCCGCCTATGCCCGCCAATTTTTAGGACAGATGGATAAACCCGATGTCGATTATATCGAGGGCCTTTCACCGGCGGTATCCATAGATCAGAAGACCACCAGCAAAAACCCCCGCTCCACAGTGGCCACGGTGACGGAAGTATATGATTATATGCGCCTTCTCTTTGCCCGCATTGGGGTTCCCCATTGTCCCAATTGTGGTGATCCCATCAGCAGCCAGACCGTTGACCAGATGGTTGATCAGGTTTTGACCTTGCCAGAGGGAACCCGGCTGCAGGTGCTGGCTCCCGTGATCCGGGGTCGGAAGGGTGAACACAAAAAAATATTGGCTGATCTACAGAAACAAGGTTATGTTCGGGTACGGGTCGATGGGGAGATAAAGGAATTGGCCGGTGAAATAGAACTGGAGAAAAACATAAAACATACCATCGAGGTGGTAGTGGATCGACTTATTGTGCGGAAGGGGATGGGGAAACGTTTGGCGGACTCCTTGGAATTGGCCTTGGGCTTGACGGGTGATCTAGCCCTTGTCCAGCCCTTGGAGGAGGCAGAGGAAATGGTCTTTAGCCAGGAGATGGCCTGCCCCCGGTGTGGCTTTAGTTTTGAGGAACTAAGCCCCCGTCTTTTTTCCTTTAACAACCCCTTCGGTGCTTGTGGCCACTGTACAGGATTGGGGTTTTTGATGAAGGTGGATCCGGATCTAATAATTCCCGATAGGCAAAAATCCCTGGCAGAAGGAGCAATCCTCCCCTGGAGCCGTTCTCATAATTACTATCCCCAACTTCTAGAGGCAGCGGCTAAAAAATATAATTTTAGTACAAAGACACCGGTTGCTAATCTCAGTGAAGAAGCCCTACAAGTTGTTCTCTATGGAAGTGATGAACCCCTGCGGTTCCAATATATCAACAGATATGGTCGTACCCGCATCTTGGACACGGTCTATGAGGGTGTTATACCCAACCTGGAGCGCCGCTACCGAGAATCCCGTTCCGAGGGGGCCCGGAAGGGGATCGAAAGGTATATGAGCACCTACCCCTGCCATCACTGTCGGGGGACACGGCTGCGGCCGGAGGCCCTGGCGGTATTGGTGGGCGGTCTTAACATTGCTGCAGTCAGTGCTATGTCCATCCGGGATGCTTACGAATTCTTTAAGGGGTTAAAATTGGCTGAACGGGAGGCCCTCATTGCCCGGCAAATTCTAAGGGAGATAAGGGAAAGGTTGGGCTTTTTGGTGAATGTGGGTCTCGATTACCTATCCCTAGATCGGGCTGCTGGAACTCTGGCTGGAGGGGAGGCCCAACGAATTAGGCTGGCCACCCAGATCGGTTCTGGTCTGGTGGGAGTTCTCTATGTGTTGGACGAGCCCAGCATAGGGCTGCACCAGCGGGATAACCAGCGTTTGCTTGATACCTTGGCCAGGCTGCGAGATTTGGGAAACACCCTCATTGTGGTGGAGCATGATCGGGAGACCATTGAATCTGCCGATTATATTATAGATGTTGGCCCCGGGGCCGGGGAAGAGGGGGGGTACTTGGTGGCCGCCGGAACCAAGGAGGATATTATGGCCTGTCCCGAATCCCTGACGGGGGATTACTTAAGCGGCCGAAGAACCATAGCCGTGCCGGGGATCCGGAGGGAACCCAATGGCAATAAATTAAAAATTATGGGGGCTCGGGAACACAACCTCAAGGATATTGATGTTTCCCTACCCCTGGGAATCTTTATTTGTATTACCGGAGTCTCGGGTTCCGGTAAAAGTACCCTGATCAATGATATTCTCCACCGGGCCCTGGCCCAGAAACTACATGGGGCAAGGAAAAGATCCGGCGAACATGATAGGATAGAAGGGGTGGAGAACCTGGATAAAGTTATTGCCATCGATCAATCCCCCATTGGGCGGACACCCCGATCTAATCCAGCCACCTACACGGGTGTATTTGACCATATACGGCAGCTTTATTCCCAGATACCGGAGGCCAAGGTGCGAGGGTATAAACCAGGACGTTTTAGTTTTAATGTCAAAGGGGGACGTTGTGAAGCTTGTCGGGGGGATGGGATCATCAAGATTGAAATGCACTTTCTCCCCGATGTCTATGTCCCCTGCGAAGTTTGTAAAGGGAAAAGATATAATCGGGAAACCCTGGAGGTACAGTATAAGGGGAAAAATATTGCCGATATACTGGATATGACTGTCAGTGAGGCCCGGCAATTTTTCAAAAATATTCCCCGTATAAACCGCAGATTACAGACCCTATATGATGTGGGCCTGGGTTATATTCGCCTGGGACAGCCGGCCACCACCCTATCCGGAGGTGAGGCCCAGCGGGTGAAATTAGCCACCGAACTTTCTCGTCGCAGCAATGGAAAAACTTTGTACCTGCTGGATGAACC
>JAAYTH010000019.1 GCA_012523785.1 Bacillota bacterium
CCCGTCGCGCCCCCCGCGGGCGCGTGGATTGAAACTCCAAACGGAGCATGGATATTTGATTCCCAATGAGTCGCGCCCCCCGCGGGCGCGTGGATTGAAACAAATACATGTTCAATGTAAAGTTTTAAATCACTGGTCGCGCCCCCCGCGGGCGCGTGGATTGAAACTTCATTAAACCTGTCTAAAAACTTATGAATATTGTCGCGCCCCCCGCGGGCGCGTGGATTGAAACTTGTTGAAGTGCCTAAGGAATACACGCTTGATAAGTCGCGCCCCCCGCGGGCGCGTGGATTGAAATAGGGTGTTCGGGCGACCGGTGGTCGCCCCTAGATGGTTACGTTCCTGACGGGTGTGGATTGAAATAGGGTGTTCGGGCGACCGATGGTCGCCCCTAGTCGGCCGTGTCGCCTGGCAAGGTTGCTTGGTTGGATTTATTGTATCTTTGGATCTTCTAAATAATGGACAGAAAAACCCCATTTTTAGATATAGCATGGGGTTTTATATTTTCTAATTAGAATTTTTACATAAATTGCAGGAATTCGCCATCAATTGTCAAAATAGTAATTAACGGCAATTTGTGGCAGTTTTTTTAAGTTAGCCCTGCGGTTTAATATGGTGTAAAGGAGTAGGTGGAATGAGAATTTCCAGATGTGTTGGTGAAATAATTACTCCCTTAGCAATAGGGGGTGCATTGCCAAGGTCGCTGGAATTGAGATCGGCCTCTGTAAAGGGGGTCCTGCGGTTTTGGTGGCGAGCTATTAACGCCGATCTCCCTTTAGATGAAATGAAAAAAGAGGAAGGGGGTATTTTCGGTTCTAGTGCGGAAAATCAGGGCAGGTCAAAATTTAGTGTGCAGATTCCCACAAGGAGGTTAAAACAAAGGAGTTATTCCCCGATCTATCATGAGCGGGGTAGATGGGGTATTAAGGCCTTTGTTCCCGGGCAAAAAATTGCCATTGTCCTCAGGTCCAGGGGAGATGCTAAAAACCACAAAATGTATGAGGATATACTGCAATTAGCCCTGCTGTTGGGGGGCTTGGGAAAAAGAACCAGGCGAGGTTTTGGTTGTATTGAACTTCAGGGAATAAATGAAAAGGAAATTTTTGCCCCTAGAACGGAGGAAGATTATCTAGCCCGGTTGCAGACACTCCTTGAGGCTTGCAAACCGGGTTGTTTTTCCCGGGGAGGAAACAGAATATGGTCTTCCAACACCTTTTCCGGGGATTATCCCTGGGTAAGGAAAATCGAAATAGGGAAGGCTTATCAGGATTATTCCGACTTACTAGCCGCCATCAGCGTGGCGGCCCACGATCATGACAGCCATTATACTGGATTTGCTGGGAGAATTGGACGTTTTGCATCTCCCATTTATGTGTCAGTTATTAGAACTGGATCCCATTATAGGCCGATAATAACAACCTTGAACACGGCCTTTGCGCCTGGATATTATCCGCGGGGGAGAAATACCCAAAGCGGATTTAAGGGGGGGATTTTATGACCCGATATTTACTCTTATTTACCCTGGGCCCGGTACAAGGGTTTATTGCCCAGGCCCGTAAAACCCAAGATTTTTATGCCGGTAGCTATATTCTCTCCCATCTTAGCCGTATATCATTGTTGCGGGCGGAAGAGCTGGGTGCTAAAATTATCTTCCCTGACCCCCAATTACAGGGCCTTCCCAACAGGTTTTTGCTGGAGATCTGTGTTGATGAGGAGGCTAAAGTTAAAACTATTGGCCAAGAACTGGAAAAAACCCTCAGAAAAGAATTTGAGCAATTTGCCCGGACTACGGTAGAAAAAATGGGACTGGCCCTGTCACCGGAGTTTAACGAACAAATTAGAAACACATTGGAAGTCTATTGGGTTTCCCTACCCATTGGAGAAAGGGGATATGCTAAAACTTATCGCCACTTGTGTCTTCAGATGGCTGGCATAAAAAATCTGCGGGAATTTAAGCAGCTTAAACAAATTCCCAGCCGGCGTTGTTTGCTGGCTGGTGAACATAATGTCCTGTTTATTCGCCCCCGGGAGAAATCCAGGAGCATATTTGCACCGGGGGCCCAAAGGGTGGGGGTGGAGATTCCCCTCAAGTATTTAGCCGAAGGAGAAGGTTTAGGGGCAGTGGCCTTTGTAAAACGTTGTGCCGATAAGTATTTTGGGGCAGATTTTGAAGGGGAGTTTGATTCCACCCCCAAAATAGCTTTATATGATGCCCTAAATAGACTAGAAAAGGCCGATCCTTCCTATGGGCCTTTGTTGAATTCGGATTTTGATCCATTGCTTATCTTTGATTTACAAAACCAAAACAGACAGGTTCTTTACAGCAAAGAAATGGAGATACCTTTACGAATATACGAGGGTTTAAAAGAATATGAAATCCCCATTTCCCCTTACTACGGTCTTCTGGTCTTTGATGGTGATGATATCGGGAAATTATACAGTGAACCTGCCTTACACCCCGACCGTACATTGCGGGAATTTCACGGTGAATTTAGTCGGGTTCTGGCCGAGTTTGGCCAAAGGGTGCAGAATCAAATTCTTTGTCCCCCCATCGGCAGAACCGTCTATGCCGGCGGGGAGGACTTTGTGGGATTTTTAAACCTGAAACATTTATTTTCTGCGGCCCAGCAGCTGCGGGATGAGTTTGGGCAAATTGATCTTGGTGCCTTTATCGCCAGTCAGCTTACATTTTCCGCTGGAATTGTCGTGGCCCACTATAAGACACCCTTGGCAAAGGTTTTTAATTGGGCACGAAAAATGGAGGCGGGAGCCAAGGAGATTGATGAAAAGAAAGATGCCTTTGGCCTGGCCATCCTAAAGGGTTCTGGTGAAATCCATGAGGCGGTATTGAAATGGAAGTACGGGGAAGGTTGGACAACGGAAACATTAAGACTCTTGGTTCTAGCCCTCAAGGAAGGTGAATATTCCCCCACGTTTATTAGGAGTTTTAACCAGCAGTTTTCCAAATTGGCAAACTTGGGGTATGCGGGGGAAATTCCTTCTCTAGATTCCATGGTGAAAACGGAATTGAAACGGCTTATAGAAAGGGCAAAAATGGAGGATACTGGCTCATTGGCGGGTAGCGGTGGGTCCCATAATGATAAGGAACAATCCTGGGCCAACAAACTCTATACCCTGTATCTCGACAGTGGCTCCCTGGTCAATTTTATTAAAACATTGGAAATCGCGGCTTTTTTAGCCAAGAATTGAGGTGAAAAAAATGTTGCAAATCAGCCCCTTAGATACGGTTTTTTTCCGGGATGACAGGCCCTTCTATAAGGGGGCGGAAAACTATGCCTCTGGTGTCTTTCCCCCGGCTCCATCGGTAGTTTATGGTGCTATGCGTACTGCTTTTTTTGCCCGCTACATACCTAAAGGGCTGGAGAAAGGGGATCCTACGGAGGGTTTTAGGCTAAAAGGTCTCTACCTCCAATGTGATGGGGAACCGTGTTTTCCCCTTCCCCGGGACTGTGTGCATATAAAGGAGGAAAAGGAGAACAGGGCTATTCTTTTACGCCTAAGGGAAAATGACCTTATTTCCAATTATGCCCTGCCCTATCTTCTTACCCCTCCGGAGGTGCTAGAAGTAATAGACATTGCTGGGGGCCTTTTGAGTGCTCCTTCCCTAAAGGATTATTTGCATCTTTTGTCGGATGAATTTTATTTTGATTTGCTGGAGGATTATGTAATGGCAGAGCCCAAAATAGGTATCGGCCGCTCTAGGGTGACAAGGACAGCGGAAGATGCCATGCTCTATCAGATAGAGATGAAAAGGCTTGAAAATCTCAACTTCCTGGCAGATTACAGTGGATTAGATCTACCCCGGGAAGGGTTACTCAAGCTGGGTGGCGAGGGTAAGCCAGCAGCCTTTAAAAAGGTTGAAAAAATAGAAGTAGCCCCACCCAGACTGGAGGGCAATCTTTTTAAACTTTATTTGGCTACACCGGCGGTATTTTCCCAGGGTTGGCTTCCCGGTTGGCTGGATGAAAAAACCCTTGTGGGTAACTACCAGGGTCTAAAATTGCGGTTATTGACTGCCTGCCTAGGCAGGTATGAACCGATTGGGGGTTTTAATATAGGAAAAAAGCGGCCCAAACCCCTAAGGAGAGCGGTACCCGCCGGGAGTGTCTATTATTTTGAGTTGTTAGAAGGTGACGTATCGGATATAATTGCTGTTTTCCATAATCAAAATATTATTGGCACCGATTTATCCCCAGCACTAGATTCCAACAAAAAGGAAGATTATCTCCAATATGCCCAACAGGGCTTTGGCCTTGCCTATGTGGGGAAGGTGCAACTATGAAAGGCTAAAGAATCGGCCTTTTAGGGCAGTTTCTTTTATAAGGAGG
>JAAYTH010000020.1 GCA_012523785.1 Bacillota bacterium
CAATATGGAAAGTGATACGACCGAAATAATAAACCGCCCCATCCGCCCTACCCCTAGGGCGGTTTTTATATTAATTCTAGACCTGGCCGTTTTTTTACGGTTGCTAGGTTGTTTTTAGCCCTTTAATCTTGTGCACCTCCCCATATTTGGGCTTATACTCCGTCACGATAGTGCTATTCCTTTGCATAGAATAATTCATACAGCCCCATGATAATGGTTTTTTGTCACTGTTTTTAAATCGAAACCCCCTCCTTGGGGGCCCCAATATTCTAATTCCGCGGTATAGGCTTCATAATTGCCGGTAAAAGTAATGGTAAAGCCATGAAGGGGGTTAGCAGGCATGGAAGTGTTTAATTCGGGATACAGGTATATGGGGATTTGCCTTATTTCACTGTTGTTACTTGCCAGCTGCAGCAATCGGGAAATAAAATTTCCGGGAGATCCTCCATTCTCATCCGACTTAGATTATGGGCCACTTAAGCAAAGGATATCCCAGTACATTGAAGGGCAAGGGGGAAGGATAGGTCTTTACTTTATTGATGTCCATTCCGGGGCTAATTTTGGTATCAATGAAAGGGAACCCTTCACCGCTGCTAGTTCCATCAAGGCCCCAATAGTTTTATATCTTTTCCAGCAGGTAGCTGAAGGGAAAATCACCCTGGAGGAGCAAATGTCCTATCAGGAAGCCACAGATTACAGTGGCGGTGCCGGTGCCATCCAGTTTTTTACCAAAGATGGTACCCCCTACTCCTTGGGAGTGCTGGCCAATTTAGCTATTTCCATCAGTGATAATATTGCCTGGAAAATGCTCCTCAGGCGTTTAGGCAAGGATAACCTAGGTGCTTATTTTCGCTCCTTGGGTGGTGAAACCATCTACCCGGATGGGGCCAATATTTCTACTGCCCGGGATTTAGGCATCTATTTGCAGGCATTACTTGACTTTACTGCTGAACACCCTGAATTGGGAGAGCGCCTTTTAGATACCATGTCCCATACAATTTATGACAATGAGGGTATTCCCCCTGGGGTCCCCGCCGGGGTGCGGGTAGCCCACAAGGTGGGCACGGTTACCGGAGTAGCCAATGATATAGGGATTGTGTTTTTAGAGGATAACCCTTACATCTTGAGTGTGATGACCGAAGGTGTGGGGGAGGATATTGATGATGGATTTGCCGCCATAGAAGAGATTTCCCGGCTGGTATATCAATTTCAAAAGGAGAAGAGGGCAGGGGGGTGAGGCCATTTCTGCTGGAAACCTTGTACCTATGCATACCCTGATGATAAAATAACAGTGGCACACCATTTTTAAGGGAGGTTTGCTACTGTGCAGCTAATTGTATTGGGTACCGATGGTCCTTACCCGGGTGCGTCCAAGGCCTGCTCCGGCTATTTACTCAGCTACGGAAACACTAAGATACTTTTGGATTGTGGCAGCGGTGTTTTAGCCCGCTTACAGTGTCATCAGGATCTCAACCAGTTGTCGGCCGTTGTATTATCTCATCTGCATTATGACCATATCAGCGATCTATATGTATTGCGTTTCGCCGTGGATGCCGCCCGCCAGGCCGGCCTCCGCAGTGGGCCCTTGCCCCTTTATGCCCCGCCAAAGCCGGCAGATGTTTTTTCCACCTTGGAATATAAGGATAATATTGCTTTATACCCCATCCATGGGGGGGAGTCTATTGAGATTGGCGATTTTATCCTTTCTTTCCTGCCCACTGCCCATTCTATTCCCTGCTTGGCTGTACATGTTGCTGCCGCCGGGAGGCAATTTGTGTATTCCGGGGATACGGAGTATTTTCCCGCATTAGTACCCTTTATTGCCAAAGCCCACTTGTTTCTTTGTGAGGCGAGTTACCTCCAGCATGATATTATTGCTGGAAAACGAAACCATCTTTCGGCCCTAGAGGCAGCTAACTTGGCTAGGGAGGCAGCCGTTGATAAACTTTTGTTAACCCACTTTGCCCCCGGTGTTGATCTGGAGGAATTGTTGACGGAAGCCAGAAGTGTTTTCCCCCGGGCCCAACTGGCCCGGGAAGGTGGGAAATATTTGGTATAATAATCACGGGCACCTTTGGGTATATCCGCGAAATATCTTTAGTTGGGATACAGCGCCGGTTGTGTTGTGCTTTATCTATGGTTCTTTACTACTCGATCTGATTGCTTTCATTCCACCCGGGGGGATTTTTGCCCCGGGTGGGGTTTTTTTATTTCTAATTCCCATGAGTTGCTGACCTTTGTGAATAGCCCGAAGGGGCCGCCAGATAAAATTATCAGAAAATACTCCCTAAAAGCAGGATATTTTAAGTCGAGGGCGAATATTGTGTATATACGCTCATCAATGATGAGGAGCGTAATTATGGCTAGTCTTGTTTACCGGGGCCAAGGGGTTTTGGGCAAAAGCTGTTCATTAATAACTAAACCGCGGGGGGTGGAATAATGGCGGATCCTTATCAAGCAGGCTTTTTTAAGGATAATCCCTTTGCTTGTAAACGCCCGGTCCGGGGCAAATTGGTGGCGGTTTTGCAAGAGAGTCTGGAGAATCGGGGGTTGAGGCTGATGATGCCGATTTCCCGGGCCTTCTGCCGGGGGGATATCCATGAACTTATTGTGACGGGGGAAGAAGGGGCAAAACCGGGCCGAAGGGTAGACAAGATTGCCTATCTGGGCTTTTTTGAGGTGGAGCTAGGGGGGATAGTTGTCAGCGGGGATCATGTTCTCATTGGAGAAAGGCAAATTGGTATAGTGGCGGGCTTTGACGGTACTCATCTACCCAACCACATCAATGTTGTGCTCAAGGTTTCCCAATGCTTTACCGGAACGGAACTGGGGTTGGGGCTTGGGGATGAGGTTCTTTTTCAAGGCCCTAAGGACTAAGGGCCCTAATTGTATTGATAACTAGCCGGCGGCAATCCTGGTATTTGCTGCTCAATGGGAGGTGGGATAATTCACCAGGAAAGTTAGTTGGTTATGATTATTGGGATTTACCATAATATTATAGAGGAGGGTCTGCTTGTGGCCGAGAATAAATATAAGTATCAGATGTATGGGGAATTACAGCGGAGCATTGGTAAAATTTATGAGGAGGCTAAAGAGGCGGCCGACGAAATCGGGATCCCCACTGAATTGCGGGGAAAATTCGGACTGACCGGGGCTATTTCCGGATGCCCGGCCCCCCTTCGGGCGGATATCCTGGCAGCGGCGAAGAGAAGTACCCAAGTCATACCCCTAGCCCAGTTGGTTGAGGAGATTAGGGAGATAGTAAAGGATGTCTATGGGGATGGATATGATGCTGCCCCCATAAATACTTGTGAAGCCGGTCTTTGGGTTTCTTATGATTGTCTTTTTTCTCCCCCGTTGCAGGGGCGGGGGGACAACTACCGGGCCCGCTATTTAGCCCCCTATGAAAGACATATGCACCACCAGGCCGGTTATGGTCGCCCCTTTCCCGCCAAATATAAAGACTTACTGGCTGATCGGGGAGCTACCGCCGGGGAAATGGGTTTTTACGGAAAGAGATTAAATAACCTGGATGTGGTGATAGTACCCCTTGCCGGTGCCAAGTACGAAAATCACGGCATTAAGTACTGGCCGGTGCCGCTGTTGACGGGCGTCGATCCCGAGGCTTCCCAGCAAGAATTATTTCGGACGGCTAATCGCCACGGCGAGGTCCTGACAGGAATCACCTCTTTAGGTTACGATACCCCCGGATATGGTTATGGTGTTAAGGATGAAGACGGAATCCCCAAGCTCCTTAAATATATGGCCCAGCTGGCCCGGGAATACAATATTCCCTATGTTATAGATAATGCTTGGGGGGTGCCTTTTATTGGCACAGATATTACCAAGGTAGGTGCCGATGTTATGGTTTACAGTATGGATAAAGCCTCGGGCTCGGCCACCAGCGGCCTTATTATCGGCAAGGAAGAGGTGATGACTACCATCCGGCGGGCCCTGGGCATCCATGGAGATCGTTGGGGTACTTTATCATCCTATGGTAAGGCAGCCTATGTGACCAATGATCCTGGGAAGGATGCCCTTTTGGCCCAAATAGCCGCCCTGAAGGCTCTGCGGGATAGGCCCGAGGTCCTGACAAGGCCCATTGCTCGCCTCTATGAGATTGTCCAGGAAGAATTTGCCCAGGCCCCTGCCCTCCTAACGGAGGGGACAATTATTTCCAAATCCTACAATTCCCTGGCGGTGGAAATTAATTATGAATCCACTTGGAAGGGCAAAGGTTTAGGTTTTCCCATCTTCTCCATCGAGGACATGTATGCTGGTTCCAATATTTTGCAAACCGGTCTTTCCCAGATGGGAATCATACCGACTATCGCCTATGATGGCAATATCTTCATTTCCCTCGGCCTGGGCACCACCGATGGGGATGGGGAGCTCCTTGAGGGGCCTATTCGCAAGGCAATTAAAGGGCTTTTGAGGCTGATGGAAATAGTGGGCAGGTATTCCGGCTTTTTGGACTAGGCCGGAGAGTGTTGGAATGTTTGAAAGGGGATATGTGGCATGGTTAAGATCTTGGTCATCGGTGGCGGTTGGTCGGGCTGTGGTGCGGCCCTGGCAGCCGCCAAGGCGGGGGCTGAGGTTACCCTCCTGGAAAGGACTGATCAACTGTTAGGGACCGGCCTTGTAGGTGGTATTATGCGTAATAATGGACGTTACACGGCGGCGGAGGAAGCTATTGCCCTGGGGGGTGGCGAATTTTTTCAGGCTACCGACAAGGTCGCCCGTCATTGCAATATTGATTTTCCCGGTCATAGGCATGCTAGCCTTTATGATGTGGCGAAAATAGAGCCTCTTGTACGGGCTTTATTGTTGGAAAGGGGCATTGATATCCAATTTGAAAACAGGGCCACCGGTGTGTGCCTGGAGGGGGATTCCTTACAAGGGGTCCGGACCAAGACTGGACGGCAATTCGAAGCGGATGTATTTGTAGAGACGACCGGGACGGCAGGATCCCAGGGCAACTGTTCAAAATATGGCCAGGGGTGTGTTATGTGTGTCCTCCGCTGCCCCAGCTATGGCCCCCGGGTTAGTATTGCCGCCCAGGCGGGTATTGAGGAGATGATGGGCGGCAGTTCCTTAGGAACCCTGGGGGCCATGAGCGGCTCCTGCAAACTTCTTAAGGAATCTCTATCTTTGGAGATCCAAGAAAAATTAGCTAGGACTGGGGTGGCGGTTGTTCCCTTACCCCCCCACTTGAAGAAAAAAGATCTGGCGAAAAAGGCTTGCCAGCAGTATGCCTTGGGGGAATATGCTGAAAACATTATCCTTTTGGATACGGGCCATGCCAAGATGATGACAGCCTTCTTTCCTCTAGACCAGCTGCGCAGTATCCCCGGATTTGAAAGGGCCCGCTATGAAGATCCCTACGCCGGGGGAAAGGGAAATTCCATCAGGTATATGGCCATTTCGCCCCGAGACAACCATTTAAAAGTAAAGGGTTTAAAGAATCTTTTCTGCGGGGGGGAAAAGGCCGGGCCCTTTGTGGGCCACACTGAAGCTCTAGTTACCGGTAGCCTGGCCGGCCACAATGCTGTCCGCTTGGCTTGTGGTAAAGACCTGTTAGAGCTGCCTCGCAGTCTGGCCATTGGCGATGCCATTGCCTATGTCCGGGAGCAATTACAAACAACCGCCGGCCTGCGCCAGAAATACACTTTTTCCGGTTCTGTTTACTTTGAACGGATGCAAAAATTGGGCCTTTACACCACCGATAAGGAAAAAATTGCCGCCAGGGTTGCAGCGGCGGGTCTTGCCGGGATATACAACAGACGGATTGTTTAATTGTAACTACCCGGCGGTAACTTATAATGTCATCCTGAGCGGAGCGAAGGATCTTTGCCACTGATGAGCTGTAAAGATCCTTCGGGCAAGGCCCCCCTTTGCTATGTTTCCTCTGTTCACCCTGGACAAGCTGGACAAGTTGGACAGGCAGGATGATAATTTGGCTAGTTTGTTCTATATCGGAAGGCTAACAACATATGCTTTGCAAGTGTGGCTGGGTAATTGCCTTTAATTTATGCTAATTGGTGTTTTGGGGAAAGGAGCTAATCCCTTGTTTTCAGGCCGTTTGGAACAAGAATATGAGATCTTAACGATAATACGGGCCAGCCGAGTCCCCCTGGGATCTGGTACCATCAGGGATAGCTTAATTGACAGGGGACTACAAATAAGTGAAGCAACTGTTGGCAGGATTTTGAGGGATTTAGATAAGGAAGGTTGGACCAAAAGGGTCGGATATCGCGGTCGTATTCTGACTTCGGGGGGGAAGGAGCGCTTAAAATGGCTTCTTGCCGAAAGGGAGCGGGCCATTTTCAGTGGTGAGCTCCTCAAGGCTCTCAGGGCAAAGGGAAAGGAGAAACTTGTAGATGTTTTGGTGGCCAGGCGGGCCATAGAGCGGGAGACGGCCCGCTTGGCAGCACTGCATGCCACTGAGGAAGAGTTAACTGCAATGGAAGGAATACTCGCTATGCAGAGGGAACTGTTGGGGTCGGGACAAAGTACAGCTGCCACCGATGTAAAATTTCATAGGTCAATAGCCGTTGCGGCCCAGAACAGGGTGTTGGTGGCAGCCATTGACTTGATCAGGCAGGATGGACAGCTGACACCAATTATGGAGTATATTAGACGGCGGGTCGGAAGCACTATGGTGGCTGATCATATGCAGATCCTGGCCCGTATTGCTGCCAGAGATGCCCAGGGCGCTGAGGAGGCAATGGTGGCCCATATCGATGGTCTTATCACCGATGTGGGGAAATACTGGGATGGATATGAAGGGGAATGATATTTGGATTGACCGGTATGGATTGTAAGTTTAGGGGGAGGGAAACCCTTTGCAATATGCAGAGCGGATCCTTGATGCTATAGATATGGAGACCTTTATTTTGGCCCGGGATGAAGGGGAGGCCAAGGGCTTCATGGGGAGATTTTTGGCGGATTTGGGTTTTACGGATCACGATATTGTCTTTTTGGAGCAAGTGGGCCCTGGGGTGCGGGTGCGGGCCCGGGCCTATATTCACCGGCCTGGCGGTTCCTATGGTTGGCTGGCGGAGGGGGATGACAATGGTGGCTGAGAAGAAAAAAATACTTTTGGTGCCCCTAGATCCGGTTCACGATATGGGCTTAAAACTCATCCGAAAAGCCCTGGATGACAAGGGGCACTCAACCGTCCTTTTACCCCCGGGTATGGAACCTTATGAGGTCGTTGAACGGATTTTAGATGAAGTGGAAATTGATTTTGTTTTAGTAAGCCGCACCTTGGGTTATCGGGTGGGGGAATTATTAGCCCGGTTTGTAGATTTGGTGGAGGTCAGTGGTTTGAGGGACCGGGTGACCCTAGTGGTGGGGGGAATGGCCGTGCGTCCGGAACTGGCTGCAGAGATGGGTTTTGATGCTGGTTTCGGCCCTGGAACTACTCCGGGGGAAGTGGTGGCCTTTATAGAGGATCGCCCCTTTGCATATGGGGGGAGGGCGGAGGCTAGTGAAGGGGGAAAACGAGACTTAACCCACGGCTTTTCCTATGTATATAGGAAGAAGGAAATCCAAAAAAGGCTGGCTGCAATTGCGGGGGATATTATGGGTTGGGCGGCTAATAAAACTTCTCCGGGTGTGGAACGGGCACGTTTACGTTTCCAAGCCCTTAATAAGGGAGAAAAGTACAGGGAAGAGTTTTTGGAAGAGTATTTGGATTATTGTGATGAATTGGTTGTCCTGTCTTATAAACGAAAACAGCTCCCGGATCAGACGCGGTTCCTTGCCCAGGATGAGCTCCACTTTCTAAAACAGTATCAAAATTGGGAAGGGCGATCAAAGGCAGCCAGGTCGGGAATCAGGAAGCCAGATGTTTTTATCCAGTATGGGACCGGTTGTCCCTTAATGGATATTATGCATATCAAGGTCTGTGAAGCCTGGGGTGCTGATGGGCTAGTCCATTTTGACCCCTCCGGGGGTGCTAGGACTGAAGGATTGTTGGAGGGATATCTAGCTCATGGGGAAGATGGTACCCTTTTAACCTGGGAAAACCTGCGGCTGATTAAAAACTTCCTTGCTCCAAATACCCTATGGCAGGTAAGGGCCCACCGGGGTTTAAATACCCCTGAGACCGTAGTCCTGGCCGGTGAGCTAGGGGCGGATTTAACTAAGATCAATATGGCCTATGCTTCTTTGGGGGCCGGAATGGACCCGGCCCGGATAACAATAGATGGGGTGGAGGCCATTAGATGGGCGGCCCATTATGATCTTCCCTTTGATGTGGTAACTAACGAGGAACTCTCTGGTGTACCGGCCCATAAGGCTTTTGCGGGTATGCTCATCATTGCTCATCTGGCCCTCCAGTTGGGGGGGAGGCCCATCTTGCAACCCCTTTTCTGCCGTTCACCGGAAGTTATGATCTACGGGCAAATGCGGGATAACTATATAGATTATAATGCCGCCAAGATACTGGCCCTGCAGCAGATTATCGATGCCCCCTTGTGGCCCGGGGCACCCATCGGTTTTCTCACCCATACTGAAGATCGGGTTCAATCTTCGCTCACTACGGCCTTACATGCTTCTCTAGCCCGTTCACTAGGAGTAGAAGCCATCAGTATTGCATCCTCCGATGAAGCCTATGCCGGGGGCCCCATTGCTGCTGCTTCCCGGGTGGACACACTGCGGGCTACCCATGAAGCCTTCCGGTTTTTTGGCCGTGCCGGTATCCAGCCCACCCCCCGGGCCCGGGAATGGTCAAAGGAGCTCATCGCCGGGATCAGCAAGGTGCTCAAAGATGTTGCCAATTCAGGATCCTTTGTCCAGTCTTTATACCGGGGATTATTGGGTGGCCCCGAAGACGGGGCTTACCCCGGAAGGGTGGGCCGGGACACACTACTGCGGAAGGAGAAGGGTAAGGATGTTTAAGGTGGGTTTTGCTGGAACAGCAAAAAACACCGGTAAAACTACCGCAGTGATGTATTTTCTCCGCCAGGCGAATATCCGCAAGGAGAGGGTGGGGTTAACGGGAATTGGTTATGATGGGGAGGGCTTTGATCATCTAACGGGATTACCAAAACCCCGGGTCATATGCCAGGGGGGGTGTATAATTGCTACGGCTAAGGGCTGTCTGGGCAGGGGCACTGCGACCTATAGGATCCTCCGGGATTTATCCCTTTACAATGCCTTGGGACAGCTCTATTTGTTGGAAATAGTATCCCCGGGAGAAATTGTAATTGCCGGTCCCAACACTAGGAGGGACTTGCAGTGCACCCTGGATGCTTTCCGGCAGGTGGGGTGTGAACTAGTATTGGTCGATGGGGCCTTTGGGCGCCTGGGCCCCTTTGCGGAAGTCGATGGCCTGATCCTGGCTACGGGAGCAGCCAGAACCCCCGATATTGATAGTTTAGTACAGGATACCAGGGCCCTGGAGCAAATATTTGCCCTCCCGGTCGCTAATAAGCCGAAAGAAATACAGGGGGGTAATACTATTACACTTTTCCTTGAGGATGGAGGGGTGAAAAAATTTAAGTCCGCTTCCCTTCTATCAAGAGCCCTTGTTACTAAAATTGCCCGGTCAGTAGCCTCTGCCGCGGTGGTTTTTATACCCGGGGCTGTGCCGGGAGAGTTGTTGTGGCAACTGTACCGGAAGGTGGGGAAAGGATTTGCCGGCAAGACCATGGTTTTTTCCGATCCCACTAAACTTTTGTTATCAGGTAATTATAAAAAGACCGGTATAGCCTTGGAAGGCTTTATAGGCAAGGGAGGGCGGGTTGTGGTGAAGAAAAGAATACCCCTCTTGGCCCTGGTTATCAATCCCTTTTATCCCTTATCAACAAATAACTCCTTTCGCAAAGCCTTTATAAATTATGATATACTAAAACAGGCCCTTGCAGAAGTTTCCGGTGTGCCGGTAATTAATGTCAAAGAAACAAGGCAGAATTACTACCTGGATGCCAGCCGCAGGGAAGTCAGGGTTGATTAGCCAACAAATATAAATTATCTTCTGCAGTTCCACCCAAAGGCACCAATTGACCGCCTGATGGTTGCCGATTTTGGGGACTTTGTGGGGCCTAGTGGATGCTAGCCAACATGATTTAGTTAGGGGGATTATTTAATGCGAATTAGGGATTTTCCGCAACTGATGGAGAAGGCCAGCAGGTATCCCCGGGCCCGGGTTGCCGTTGCAGCAGCGGAGGATCGGGAGGTCCTTGAGGCCGTTAAGTTGGGCTGGGAGAAGGGGTTGATTTCACCAATTTTAGTCGGATCGGAAAAGGAAATTAGGGGCCAGGCGGCGGAAATAGGTTTTTCCCTGGCTGATTCTGATGTGTTTGGTGTTGCCGATGCCGCCGCCAGTGCCAGGAAAGCAGTGGAGCTGGTGAGCAGTGGCGAGGCAGATGTGGTCATGAAGGGTTTTGTCGGTACCTCCATCTTTCTGAAGGCTGTGTTGAATCCGGAATATGGCCTACGTACCGGAAAATTATTAAGCCACTTGGCCGCCTTTGAGATCCCCCGCTTTCCTCGCCTTTTGTTTATGACTGATGGGGGGGTTAATATAGCCCCCGATTTGGCGCAAAAACGAGAAATACTGCAAAATGCCGTCGATGCAGTTACAGCCTTGGGTTATAGTGAGCCCAAGGTAGCCCTGCTGGCCGCTGTGGAAGTTGTAAACCCGCAGATGGGCGCCACTATTGATGCCGCCAGTTTATCCAAGATGGCCGACAGGGGTCAGGTAAAAGGTGCGCTGGTAGATGGCCCCTTGGCCTTGGATAACGCCATCGACCGGGAGGCTGCCCTTCATAAAGGAATTATCAGCCCAGTGGCCGGTGAAGCTGATATTCTCCTAGTGCCAGATATTGAAGCCGGGAATGTGTTGGCCAAATCCTTTTCTTTTTTGGCCGGGGGTACCATGGCCGGAATTGTTATGGGCAGCAAGGCACCCATAGTTTTGCCTTCCCGGGCTGATTCTGCCTATTCCAAACTCTGCTCCCTTGTTTTAGCCTCCTTGGTGTATCATGGCAGCCGCAGGGGCCCGGAAGACGAATAGCTTTATTTCATTGGTCTTTTTCCCAATCTTTTCTTTCCCTATAGCATAATAGCATTACTCCAGAAAGTACCAGGAACATAAACCCTCATTCCTCTGTCTAATGTAGTAGAATAGGAGAAAGGGGTCAATATGCAGTAGGGTATGGGGTATAAATCCGGTACACACATCACAAAGGGAAGAAGGGATTGTTTCATGTCAAAAAGGTATTTAGCCATTGGTGTTATGGTATCCGCCCTGATACTCATTTTAGGTGGACAGGCTATTGCAGCCCCCCCGGGCAAAGGAGAGATTGTTCTCAACGATACTTATGTGGGTCATCACTCCGTGGTATTGAAATTGGTGGACAAGGAGGAAGCAATCGAGATTGCCCGGAAACTGGTAACACAGCGTCGGGCTGAAGTAGAATCGGCTCAATTGGTATTATTTCGTTCCCAGGTGGCTTGGGAGGTCCTAATAAAGGAAAAGGTATCCTCCCGTATAACTACCCACGAAGTTATGGTGGACTTATTTTCCGGGCGAGTTTTACAGCATGAGATAAATAAAACCTCTCTCCCGGAAGGGAAGCAGGTTGATAGGGATCGGGCCATTGCGATTGCAAAGAATGAAGTAGCCCGCCCCGTCGAAGTTAAGGCTACGGCCCATATGCAAAATTCCCGCCTGTGGACTATAAATTTAGCCCCAAGGGATGCTGACCCCGCAGAAAGAATTTACCTAACAATCCGGGAGGATGATGGCCGGGTTATAGAAAGGGGACGAATTACTGCCGCTGGCCGGCTACAGGTCGCCAGCATTGGCCCGGAAGAGGCCGTTGCCATGGCCCAAAACAGGGTTAAATCCCGGACTTCAGTGGTTAGAACCGGCCTGGCCTTGGAGCGGAACACTTTAGTATGGGAAGTCCATCTGCGTGAAACGCGAATGCCTACCACATATCGTTTTTTAATCGATGCTATCACTGGGCGTGTATTGAATTAAAAAACACCAAAAAAGGAGCCATTATTGCAGGGGCCTGTAGGTGCAGGCTCCCTTCTTGTTTTCCCCATGGGCAAAGCAGGCAGGATTATTCTAATTAATGGTGAATTGTGTCGGCAGGGGGGAAAGAAGATGAAAAGACGCTCCATCCTGATAATTACAGTTTTACTGGCTGCATTAGTGTTATTTGCCCTGGTTTTAAAAGAAGCGGAACCTGCAGTACCCGCAACGGCGGAAATTAAAAAAGTTCCATCGCCGCCGGATATTGTTTCTACTATTACCTTGGCCAGTGCAGGTGATATAATGGCCCATATGCCCCAGGTACAGGCAGCCCTGGACCAGGAGTCGGGGGAATATGATTTTACACCCTGTTTTGCCCCGGTCCGACCTTTATTTTCGGCGGCGGATATTTCCCTGGCCAACCTGGAAACCACCTTGGCCGGGGCCCATCTCCATTATTCCGGCTATCCCCGCTTTAATACCCCGTCCGAGTTAGCCGGTGCCTTAAAATGGGCCGGTTTCGACCTTTTGAGTACTGCCAACAATCATTCCCTGGACCGGGGTGAGGAGGGGGTTTTAGAACCCTTGATCACCTGGCCGCCAACGATTTAATCGCCGTTGGCTCTTACCGCAGCAGGGAGGAAAGGGACAAAATAACCCTGCTGCGGGTGAGGGGACAAAAGTTGGCTTTTTTGGCCTATACCTATGGCACCAATGGCATTCCCTTTCCCCCGGGAAAGGAGTACCTAATAAAGTTAATTGACCGGAAGGAAATAGAAAGGGACATTGCCCGGGCCCAGGAATTGGGGGCCGACTGGATTATTGCCCTGCCCCATTTTGGCAACGAGTATCAGCGCACCCCTTCTGCCGAACAGAAGGAGCTGGTTGAATTTCTTTTGGCCCGGGGGGTTGATATTATTTTGGGAAATCATCCCCATGTACTGCAGCCAATAGAAATGGCCCCCGGGGAGGAGGGGGATCGGCTAATTGCCTATTCACAAGGAAACTTTATTTCCAACCAGCGGGATCGCTACCGGGACAGCGGGATTATTTTAATCCTAACTCTAGAAAAGAATCTAACTTGGGGGGAGAAGGAATTGAAAAGCATTGCCTATACCCCCACTTGGGTACACAAGTACCAAGAAGAAGGGAAAACCCAATATCGGATACTCCCAGTCCAAAAGGCAATACGGGATTACGAGGCCGGGGCCGATCCACATCTTACCGAGGCCGACTACCGGCGGCTGCAAGAGGTTTGGGAAGAGACGGTGAATTGGGTAGATCCAGGCCGTGTTTTACAATTACAGGAGGGCATTGCTGAAAACGGTGATACCCAGGTCCGGTGGTAATATTCAGGGGAATAACTTATTAGCCCCACTTGTAAAGCATATGTTATCAGCCCTTCTCATATAGTGCCAACCATCTTAATTGCCACCCAGCGATCCAAAGCCAAGTGTAGGGAGGACAGTGCCGGGGGTGGCTGTGGGCCTAATGCCAAAGATCCTTTGCTATGCCCCCAGTTAAAAGGTTTGGGGGACGTTTTGAAACCTTATAATTAATGTTTTGCGGTTTCTGCCAACTAGTAGTATTTTATAGCGGAAAATTACGCGAAAATAGAGGGTTTTTCCCGGCAAGTGCGAATATATATGCTTGGGGTTTATAAATTAAGGATGGAGGTGTATATAATGGCCTATCAAATCAATGATGACTGTATCGCCTGTGGTGTTTGCCTACCGGAATGTCCGGTGGAGGCTATCAGTGAAGGGGACATATACGTTATTGACCCCGATCTTTGCATCGACTGTGGGGCTTGTGCGGACGTATGTCCGGTAGGGGCCCCAAATCCGGCCTGATCTTTTAAAAGTTTCTTCAAAGAAGCTGTTTGCTAACAGCTTCTTTTTTAAAATATGGTGGATTAGGGGTGTGGAGCTTGTTCAGCTTATTAGAGGATCTTAAGCCACAGTTTTCGGCAGCCCTGGGGCGCCAGGTTGGCTTGGCTGAGTTGACAATCATTTCAATTCAGCTTTCCCCCCAACAGGCCTTGGTCGTGACCAACCGGAATATATATTTATTCCGGCGGGGAATTCTCCGGGTGCGGGCCAATGTAATTTCTATTGGGGAAATCGACTTGATTCGTGTGGTGGGAAGGGATCTGGTGCTGGAGGGGGCAAAAGGCATTTTGGGGAGGCTGCAATTTAACCATAAAAAGGAACTGCAGGTTCCTGTATACCAGAAACTAGAGGGTCTGATCCTAAAAAAACAGCGCTAACCCAAAATTTACCGTTTATTAATATTTAAACCCTGTTATAGCTGGCAGTAGACCGTTACAATATGGAAGAGGGGAGCTTGCAAAGGTGGGTGGTTAAAAATGATGCGTAAAATAGGTATAATTCTTTTACTAATTTGCCTACTAGTGCTGCCGGGATGTAACAGTGTAAATGATGAATCAGCTTTAAATGCTGGACAGCCGGATCGGTTAGAGCTTGAAGACGGTGTTTCAGTCGTAACACCCGATGGCGATGGGGACAAGGAGCCGATGGAAATAGAAGAAGACCCCCTTGATTCCCCCATTCCTTCGGAAGAGGAGGGGGGAGAGCAGCCCATATACCTCGAAAAGACGGAAGAATTACTTAGGTTGGGCCCTTTTAACGGGATTTTACCCCAAATAGAGTGGTCACCCGAAGGGAAGAACCTGGCAATTAGTGGTTATAGCGATGGTTTTGGTATTTGGGTATTTGATTATACAAAGGACAAGGTGCGACAGCTACTGCAAATACCACCCCGGGAGGATTCAGATTATATTAACTTGCAGCTATTGGGTTGGTCCCCCCAGGGGAAAGACCTGTACTTTGCCCTTGAAGGTCTGCAAACATCCAGTCCCTATGCAGGATTAAAGGGCACTTATGTGGGCCGAATCGAAGTTGCGAAGGGTGTGGCGCAAGAAGTGGCCTGGTTTGCCGATGAGGGCCGGGGGGCCAGGTCCCAATTAAAGTTAACCCATGGGAGCAATTTGTTAGTATATTCACAGGGTGATGTATGGCAAGTAAACATGTCTAGCGGCAAGAAAAAAATATTGCTGGAAGGAGTTTTTCCCGGAAATGGTCCCGGGCAGGTCTTTTTTTCCCCGACGGGAAGATATATGGTCCATCAACATAAGGATGGCGGTAGGAACGGACTTGTACTAATAGATACTAAAAATCGTAAATCATCTTTAATAATATCTGATAGGGATTACCACTTTTTCCCCCAATGGGGGCCCAGCGATGAAAAATTAGCCTTTTTAACCGGGCTCAGGCGGGAAGATGGCTATGATCTTTTTGTGGGGGAAGATGGTGCCCTACCGCCGGCAACGCTAATTCAGGTTTTTAACTTGCAGGATAAAAGCCTAACTTCATACCGTATTCCAGACCGCCAGGTGGGAGGGCCCATGTGGTCGCCAGATGGGAAACGGCTGGCATTACTATCGGCCCGGTGGAAGGAAGAGGTTCTAAATTCCTTTGGGCCGGATTTACGCTGGGAAGGGTTGTGGGAAATAGAAACAGACACGGGAAGGCTGCAGTTATTGGCTACCCTGAAGGGAGAATGGTTCTCCTTGGGAGGATGGTCACCTAATAGCGATGATATTTACCTTTACCGCTACGAGGCGGATGGCAGTTCTTCGCTACAGGTGGTGGACAGGCGGGAAAAAAGGATAAAATACACTATACAGGAAGCCATTGATGAACCGATCCTTTGGTACAAGGGGAGTTTAGTAATTGGCAAAGTCCTGGAAGATTCTAAAAGGGGAGATCTATATACCGAAATTTATCTTGTCGACCCAGGGGGCCGGACGAGTCAACTGACGCATAATGGGGGTTGGAAGAATGGTTTTCGCTGCTGGGCCGATCAACTTGCTTATGTAAGGGGAGATACTACTGATCTTTCTTACCTCCTCTATGTGGAAATAATATCCCTTCCTTGAAAACTCAAGAAGCATAAATCACTGTAGGGGTAATTTGGCAATGTGTGTTTGCCAATATCAAAGGGAGGCGTGGCGATGGGAAAAGAACAGGATGATTTGGAAAACATAATTGAACAACTACGTCGGCAATTATACGATGAGATTGCCGGGAAATGCGATAATATCGGCAAGAAAAAAACCCAAAAAATAAGTGCGGTGTTGGATAAGCTCATTGTACAGTGGGCCAAGGATTATCCGGATGGCCCTAGAAGAAAAAACCCAACGGAGAAATAGCACCTCCGTTGGGTTTATCTAATGGGTGTTAGAATTTGATATTCTTAAAATCCTTAACTTGTTGGACAATGGCTATTTCCGTTGGGAGACGTTCGATGCTGGAGGCGCCAAAAAAACCTACAACACCTTCGGTGTTTTCAAGGATATACTGGGCATCGGCTGGTTCAGCGATGGGCCCTCCGTGGCAGAGGACAATAATATCTGGGTTGATCTTTTTGGCGGCATCGTGCATGGCCTGCACCCGCTTTGCAGATTCCTCCAGGGTTAGGGCCGTTGTAGCACCAATGGTGCCCTTGGTGGTAAGGCCCATATGGGGTACTAAAATATCCGCCCCCGCTTCGGCCATTTTTTCAGCATCTTCAACATCAAAGACATATGGGGTGGTGAGCATATCCAACTTATGGGCCTTGGCTATCATCTCCACTTCCAGATCATATCCCATCCCCGTTTCCTCTAGGTTTTGCCGGAATACACCATCGATGAGACCCACTGTGGGGAAGTTCTGCACCCCAGTAAAACCCATCTCCTTGAGCTGGCGGAGAAAAGTCTCCATAACCCTAAAAGGATCAGTGCCACAAACTCCGGCCTGAACGGGGGTTTCTTTGACAATAGGCAGGACCTCCCGGGCCATGTCCACTACAATGGCATTGGCATCACCATAGGGAAGGAGGCCAGCCAAGGAACCCCTTCCGGCCATGCGGTAGCGGCCGGAGTTATAGATTATAATCAAATCTACCCCACCGGCCTCTGCACACTTGGCCGATATTCCCGTTCCGGCACCGGCGCCAATAATGGGTTTATGGGCTGCAATCTCACTCTTAATTTTCTTTAAGGCCTCGGCACGGCTTAAAAACGCCATTATTTATCTCCTCCTTTATAATTTGTACGGCTTTCTCAAAACCAAAGGAACTTGGCCGCTTATTGCTCCATCATTTCCTCCATTAATTTAGCCAGGGTAAGGGAAAACTCCGGGTCATTTAGGTCGGTATCCACTTCAATTAGCTTTACACTAGGATCTATGTTTTCTCGGATAGCCGCAAAAAGTGCCTGATCTGCCTCTGGATGCCAGAAGGGCTGCCCCTCCTTGTCGATCATGGAAACACCCCTTAATGGCACTACCAAAGCGGTAGGCCCCGTGGCAGCGTTGAGTTTTTCTGCGATAATTTTTCCCAGCTGGGCACATTCATCGGGCTCAGTGCGCATGAGGGTGACGGTGGGATTATGGACATACAGCCGCCTATTTTTAAATTTTTCCGGAACAGTTTCCTTGGGGCCAAAATTAACCATATCCAGGGCCCCCAAGGAAACTACTTGGGGAATACCTATTTTCCCGGCGGCCTCCAAGCGATTAGGGCCAGCATTCATGACCCCGCCGATTAATTCATCACACCATTCGGTGGTGGTAATATCCAGGGAACCGGTTATAAAGCCGTCGGAAATGAGATCTTCCATGGCCCGGCCCCCGGTTCCCGTTGCATGAAAGACTAATACTTCATAGCCCTTAGACTCCAAGTATTCCCGGGCTGCAGTAACACAGGGTGTGGTTACGCCAAACATGGTGGTACCTATTAGGGGTTTATCATCGACATCTTCTTCTTCAGCATTGGCAACCATGCCGACGATAGCCCGGGCTGCATTGCCCAAGATGGTTTTGGAAAGGCGATTGAGTCCGGCAATATCAACTACGGAATAAATCATGCAGATATCCTTTGTGCCCACATAGGGGCGGGTGTCCCCGGAAGCCAAGGTAGAAACCATTACCTTAGGGATTCCGACGGGTAAGGCCCGCATGGCGGCGGCGCCGATGGTAGTGCCGGCCGAACCACCTAAACTGATGATTCCCTGGATTTTTCCTTCAGCATGTAACTTTTGAGCCATTTCGGCCGCCCCGGCGGCCATGACCGTAATTGCCTCACCCCGATCTTCCTTTTCAACCAATTCCGCTATGTCTTTACCGCCTGCCTTGGCTACCTTCGCCCGGGATACATCAACCTTAGGTTCCTTTCCCAAAACCCCGGTATCTATTAGCAGTGTTGCCAGCCCGCTTTTTTCGATAATATCCTGTACATATTGAAGCTCGGCTCCTTTGGTATCAAAGGTTCCTATCACTACAACTGTTCTCACAATATTTCCCTCCTTTCAGTTAGTCCGCCATATGGTGTAATGGCGTTTACAGACTATATTCTCTATCCTTATTTATAATCCCTTCCCGCTCTTCACACAATTTATAGTATTTGCAAAGATAGCCCCGGTATTCATTAAACGCTGAATC
>JAAYTH010000144.1 GCA_012523785.1 Bacillota bacterium
AGGCGGAGATGACGTCGTAATGGTTGTCGCCATCTTTATCATAGGGTAAAACCAGCCGCTGGCTACATTGGGCGGCAATTTCCCGGGTAATATAAATAGTACCCCCGGCATCGGGGTCGGTGGTCATTGCCGCCAGTTCCAGGGCATTGAGGGCGGCCCGGGCATCCCCATTGGCACTGCGGGCAATGTGGCTGAGGGCTTCTTCAGCAATATTGATTTTCAGTTTGCCCAGGCCCCGCTCTTCATCTTTTAGGGCCCTGGTTAAAATTGTCCGGATATCCTCCTCAGTAAGGGGGTGGAGGGAAAAAAGGCGGGAACGGGAGAGGAGGGGGGGTATTACTTCAAACATGGGATTTTCCGTCGTGGCCCCGATGAAAATTATGGTCCCATCTTCCACAAAGGGGAGGAGGGCATCCTGCTGGGCCTTGTTGAAACGGTGGATTTCATCAATAAAAAGGATGGTGCGCTGTTTTTGAAAAGCCAAGTTTTCTTGGGCTTTTTTTATTACCCGGCGAATATCGGCAATTCCGGCCATGACGGCATTAAGTTGTTGAAAATCGGCCTGGGTGGCCCCGGCTATAATTTTGGCCAGGGCAGTTTTGCCCGTCCCCGGGGGACCGTAAAAGAGTAGGGAGATGAGGCGATCCGCTTCAATGGCCCGATAGAGAAGACTTCCCGGAGATAAAATATGCTTCTGTCCGACAAATTCGCCCAGGGTGCGTGGCCGCATCCGCTGTGCCAAGGGTGCACTACTTGTCAAGGCCCGTCGGGCACTGTAATCTATAAGATCCAATTTTCACACCACCTTTTTAAAGCAGGGGGCTTTACTTTAACATTCCCACTTTATCGCAATGCCTGTTCGGTATAATAGACCATCCCAATGGCCCCGGGGCCCACATGGAGGCCGATGACCGGGCCAATGGCCCCCACCGTTACCTCCAATTGTAACCGGGCCTGTATCTCGGCCGCCAACCGGCGAGCCTGGTCCAAACAGTTAATGTGGTGCACGGCTATTTCCCGGATTCTGTGCTCATGGTGATCTTGCAACATTTTATCCAGCATGGCCTTAATAGCCCTGGCTTTGGTTCTAACGGTTTTTAACACCGTGGTCACACCGTTTTCCACTGTCAAGACAGGTATTATTCGCAGCATATTGCCGATCAGGGCTTGGGCACCCCCAATTCTACCGCCCTTCTGCAAATATACAAGATTATCCGGGATAAATAAAAACCGACTCCGCTGGATATTTCTTTCCGCTGCTTCCTTCACCTCTTTTATATTTTCTCCCTCCTTTGCGGCCCGGGCGGCCACAATGGCAGCGTACCCCAACTGCATGGAATTGGAGCGGGAATCTATAATTTCAATCCTAGCCCCAGGATATTTTTCCAAGACCGCCGCCTTTACTTGACCCGCGCTGGCATAGGTACCGCTCATGTCAGATGATAAGAAAATACCTAAGAGGGCATGTCCTTGAGCCACCACCTGCTCCATGGCCCTATATAGTTCACCCACGGATGGTTGGGATGAGACCGGAATCCCCTTTTCTTCCATCAGCTGGTAGAAGGTTTTATTTTCTATTTCCGTTTCCGGCATACTTTCATCGGGGAAGGAAACATGTAAAGATACGACCTCTATATCCAATTCTTCCCTAATATCCGGATCAATATAGCTGGTACTATCGGTGATAACTTTTACTACCATTGGCATACCTCCTGGTGGGTGTGAATTTTAGATCTGGGTGCAATTTGCTGTTCTGTGTTTCTCGGTCTTATAATGGCAAATTCGCTAAAACAGTCATCATATCGTTAGCTTATTATAGGGGTGGAAGGTTGTCAAACGAAATTCTGGCTTCCGTTTTTGCCAGGGATAAAAATATTTGTGCCTGTTTGTATCCGACACACGGGGAAATTGGTATCCGGCAGGAGGAAGAGGGTAATATTTGGCGAATATTAGTAACAATTTGTAACACTACAAGGGGCAGTTGCCGGAAAATAAGAAGAATGGATGAGATCGGGAGGACTGAAATAGGTTTAAGGTTGGGTTTTTACCGAATAGTGCGGGCTGGTATAATCACAATTTGCTACCCATTCTTTCCGAGGGGGTATAGAAACATGGGTCTAGGTAAAATGTTTGATACCACCACTATTGTGTTTGGTTTGTTGGCCTTAATAATATTTTTGCTTCTGTGGTCACGGGATCCGTCTATTGCCAAGGCTACAGCACAAAGTGGCCTGCTTTTGTTTTTACGCCATAGCTTCTTAATTATTTTTTCCATGCTTATTGCCACTATGTTGCCGACATTGATTTCCAGGGAAATAATCGTACAGTATCTTGGCGGTGCTTCGGGATGGCGGGGGATATTAATGGCCACCTTGCTTGGTGGGCTTACTCCGGGGGCCCCCTATGCGGTGGTTCCCCTTATTGCTGGCCTAATGAAACAGGGAATGGCTTTTGCCCCAGCTGTGTCAATGGTGTGTGCCTGGGGCTTGTGGTCGCTGGGCAGAGTACCTTTTCAAGCGGCGGTATTAGGTGGTAGATTTACTCTAATACAGGTACTAGTTAGTTTACCCTTGCCCTTAATTGCCGGCTTTTTTACCGAGCTTTTGCTAAAGTTTATCTGAGAAGTAGGTGGAGACCATTTTTGAATTCAAGTCAAGAACCGTCCCTCCTTGAACAAAGACAAGGGCCTCTGGCGAGACCCTTGTCTTTCGGGTACTTTCAAATTGTTTTAATCACAATCTCCTAATAGAGGGTGGCTAAATCAATAACTGCCCTTACAGTCAGCAGGGGGTCTACCAACTGGGCGATTCTCATATCCACAATTGCCGACGATAATTTAAGGGCGTCCTCAAAGGACAGATCCTTTGCTTCCATCAGATAATGCACTGCATCCCGCAGGGCGATTTGGTTGGCTGTAAATAAATCCTCATGGGATCCCATAAAGATGATCTTGTTATCCTGTTCCA